>JBLIRS010000135.1:0-8491 GCA_049472415.1 bacterium
GCCTGGGCCTAACCACAATTTCTTAAAAATCTTAAATCGGTTCAAAGGAAAATTACAATGAAAAAGCATAATAGTATCGGGTAATTTCGAAAGAATTTGCCTGCTGTTGTTAACTATCAGGCTCAACCGTCAGCTCACACTGATCCTCGACCCCTTTAAACAGTATCCAAAATCCTTTGCCGGATTCCATATTCTCTGAGTCAAGAAGAACACGTCTATACCCGGCTCCCCTTTCAAACCTGTAAATGACACCTATTTCACAATCATATGCAGTGGGCCGTGCCCCGGATGCGGATGTGCATCCGCCTATCATCTCCCATCCGGAGCTATATACCGTTTTGTTATAATATGGGATTGGCTGGCCGGTTAGCACATAATTTTGATCCTCATATACGAGTATCCAGTATCCGGTCCCAACCTGAAGCTCTTCGTTTGCCTGCACACGCACATACCCGGCTCCCCTTTCAAATCTGTACATGACAGCGGCTTCCGGAAATAGTTCAGATAGTTTCGCATCAGGTGTAATGACAGGAAGAGATATCATGCTCCAGCCCGCTGAGAGGTCCATTTCAAAATCTTCGTCCGCAGACGGTTCGATGCCCTCTGCCTCAAGATATACCTCGTAACCGGGATGGTTCGGGTCCGTTGAAACTATCCTTAATGTATCGCCTATCATCCCTGTTTCCATGGGATTTGCTCCGATGGAAAGGGAAAAAGACTCTCCGGGCCCCAGATTGATAGGTATGATTATAGGTGAGTCCGGAGCCCGGAAAGAAGACTCCAGTCCCTGAGAAAGATCGAATGATGATATCTCCAGTAGGGTCCCTCCAGTATTTGTCAGGTTTATTGTTTTCACACCCCATGAACTAATTGCTATCTCACCGAAGGAGACGCTTGAAGGTTGTACCTCGATCCTGGGCATCAATGCCTCGGGCTCACCAAAAATCATGGAAAGAGAGTAAGCCCCCATAGTGTCCCCTTTTACCGGCTGTAAAGGATCGAGGTTTCCTGTGGAAGTCACGGCCAGATAATATGTGCCCTCTTGATAAGGCAAATTGAGAGACCTTATGGATACGACCCCATTTTCATCTGCTATTTCCTGTGCAAGAACTGTATCCATATCAGGGGCGTAGACGGTGATCACAGGCATCAGGCCATCATTGGCAGGATTGCCGAAAACATCGGCGTAAAGAACCTGTCCAGGAGAAGGGGTAAATCGAAAAAAGTCCACATCAGGACCATATTTCGTTTCCGATGAGATCATGGATTCCAGAAAAACGGGCTGTTCGGGATTCGCGTCAATATCCTGGGCCTGAATTATGAAATCTCCCCAGTCAATGTTATATAAATCTCCTAAAATGACTGTAAATACGTTTGAAGGCAGATGAGCGAGAAAATCGCGCCAATGGGTGCCGTAGGGGTCGGATGTATCCACGAAGGTGTATGTGTTACCATTATAGCCCGAATGGATCTTTGTGTTGTTTTCCGGCAGATTGATCGTTATTCCCGTGCCATATCCCTTCTGATGGATTACGACCTTGTTGACCTGAGAGATCACATCCTGTGCCCTGCTTCTGAAGACGCTTGGTATATTTGTATTGTTAACGATGTTTTGCATATATTGCTTGAGGTCCAGGTATGAGTTCCATGCGAATGCGTCCACGCCGCTCCTTGCATCTCTGAACATGACCCAGTCGGAGTATGTGGCGCTTTCGAGGGCCTTTGTTGCAAAGGTATCAATAAGCTGATTCAATTTTCCCACTTCATTCATGTTGATGACGGAAACGCAACCCTTTTTGGATGCAGACATTCCGGTGTCATGGTGATCTTCCATAAACAACCGCTGGGCCAATTGGGCAGGAGTAGCGTTATAATTGGTTTGCAGCCATTTGAGAGACTTGTCCAGGTTTATCAGGCCAGCCCCCCTCTCGGACTGGGATGCCATAACATAATCCACCTCATATATCATCTCGGTTGCCACTTCAACATCCTGCATCAGGCAGGCATCCAGCACAACGATATCTATATGGGGGACTTTATCAAATGCGGCCTTCAATTCGGACATAGTGATTCCACCGTCATTTGAGGTATCATCCTCGGCAATGCCTCCCATGGAGCCGTGATCATAAATGATCAGGGCATAGTGCTGAGCAGGTGCTACCTCCATCATTTTCAGAATAAAAGATGTCAATGTCTTCCCGTCCCCCACATTGAGCTCCGGGTGATTGGGATCAAATATATACATATTCGTTTTAAAACTTTTCCTGGTCCCGTCATATAAAACAGGGCCCCAGCGCGTGTCAGACCATGCCGTTCCATTGATGGTCGGCACCTTGTCCCCGGAATATCCCCCTGTATATCCACTGGCTGGATTATTGGGGTGGCGGTCCACAAGTGCCACCAGGTTGATGGGCACTCCCTTTTGGTCCACCTCCTCCATCTGGTCGAGGCTGTCCAGGGCCTGCCACTCCCTGTTGCAATCACCATCCAGGTAGGCCATGACTGTCCAGGTGTCCGTGGTTATCCTGAAGGGCGAAGACTTATAATTATTGTTTTCGTTTTCTTCCTCTTCGTTATCATATACATCCACAAGGACCCCGATGTAATAATAAATGTTACTCTGCGTGATGCCTGCGGGTATGCTCATCCCCTGATCAAAGGGTATATCCACAAAGGCGCCTGAGGGCAGTGAGGCAAGATATACCATGCCCTTTGTAAGAAGCAGGTCGCTGCTGGTGATTATTGAGTCCGTGGAAAGGTAAATACCCAGATTGTAGCTATGGCCCCCATCGCCCTGCCCTTTGTTACCCACTCTTACCTTGATATTATTTGCCATCAACTGGCCAGGTGCGGCTGAGTAAAGTTTCGAGCTGAATGATTCTATATAAAGGTCCGCAGCCTTAATGCCGATGACATTCGATTTATAGTTGTCGCTTTCGAAGGTTTCTGTCACCTGTTCCGTGTCATCTATGAGTACACCGATATAATAGCTGCCCGGGGCGATACCCGTTGGTATGCTTACTGAAGTGTCAAACGGGATCTGGACGGAGGCGCCGGGAAGTAATGAATAGAGAGTCTTGCGGCCACCGACAAGTAACTGGTCCCAGGGAGAAATCTGAGGGTCCGGTGAGAGATAGACACCTACTGAAAATTGTCCTGCATTTGTCTGTCCGTTATTTCCAATTTTCAAGCTGACAGAGCTGCCTACCGCTTGTCCGGTACTAGCGGAACTTGGGCCTTTAAAAGATATAACATACAGATTTGCCTGCCCGCTTGTCGCTCCTACTTTTACGGGGATAGCCGCAGAATTGTTTTCTTCCTCTTTCTCCTTAAGTTCTCCGAAGTTATCCACCAGTGCACCAATATAATATGGCCCTTCTGAGATATTTGCGGGTATCCTTATCATCCAATCAGATAAATTTACATCCATGGAAGAACCGGCGTTAAGGCCGCTTATACTTTGCTGGCCGTCTGTCAACAGGATATCATCCGGGCTGATTACCGGATCTTCCGATAGATATATCCCTATGGAAAGTTCTGTTGAATCAACGGTCCCGATATTTTCGATGTGAAGGCTTAATCCTTCGGTTAAAACCTGATTAGGGTCCACCGAGTCCGGCATCTCAAACTCCAGGACCGAAAGATCCAGATCCGGTTCCTGATATTGTATAAGTTCATTGGCCATAATGGCAAACCTTGCAAAAGAACTAATCTGAAGGGTTATCTCGTTATGGAATGTGTCCACAACATAGTTGTTCGCCGGGAGCCAATGTCCAATCCGGGTTGAAAAATAAAAAGGAATCAACTGGTATTCCGATATCCCAAGCTGGGCCAAATCCGGGTCCGGCGGGTAATGAAATATCATAACAATGTTCTTATAAAATTGTGTGATCTCCTGACCGTTTTCATCAACAGCCCATATCTCATAAGCAGAGCCGATCAACCTTTTGCCTTCCTGAGGAGGGACTTCTTTGGTAGGAAATATATAAAGGGTGACTGTTTGAGAATAAGAGGAGTTTACCAGCGCCCCCGGAGGTATCCTTATTTCCACACCATCGGGCAGGATAATGGTTTGCATCTGGGTCCCGTCAAAGCTTACAATAAACGGTTGAGGAAGCGGCAAGGGACCTGCAAGTACGAGGTCTTTTTTTGCAAGGCCTGTGGTAGGCAAAACAGGGACAGGCACCTCGGTGCTCTCGTAAAAAGAGCCGTTATCCCGGTCTTCATAAATCGCACCCACATACCAGACAAGATTTTTGACAACCGGTAATACATATTCGAACGTGTTTGGGTATGTCTCCGAAATAATTGCCTCTGTTTCCGTCCGCTCCCCCGACTCGGTCCGGCCCCAGACATAGGCAGGGTGTATCGGACTCACAGCTATTTCGGGGGCAAAGGTTATCTTTCCTGAGATTTCACCATCCAATGCCCTAAAGAGCAACTCCAGGTCCGTTACAGGGCTGCCTGCTGATACGGTCACCTCATTAATTGGGGGCGGGTTCAGCCATCCTCTTTCCTTCAGTTCTTCAGGTGGCAGAGTCGCTCTTATGATATAATTTCCTTCCGGAACAACAAGCTCAAAATTACCCACCTGATCGCTTTCGACAGATGTTTCAAAATAACCAGTGTAAAAGGATTCCCCCTCGACAAGCACAAATGCCTGTACCGGCACACTGCCTTCGGGACCTTCTACCTTTCCGCTAATATATGAGTTTATGGGCAATAGATAAAAATCACGCGGGATAACCTGTTCCGGTTCAATAGTCAGATGGATCGTGGGATTTTCAACCACATATCCGCTGTCCGGGCTCAATCTTAAATGAAGATGCCAGTTGCCGGAGGCAACGCCCAACGAATAACTGGCAATCTCCGGATTTATAATTGTGCTGACCCAGTGCCCGTGATCATCCTCACCATATAACTCAGCCTGGATAGGAACCGCAAGAGGTTCCCCGCTAATAGCATCTTTCAATTGACCCTCGATCACAGCATCCTTAGGCATCAATGGTATCCGGACGTTTATAATTCCACCCTGTGGCACAAGGACAGGGCCTGTGCTGCCCGATACGTAAGGTTCATAAGGGGGTAGCTCCAATGCTATATTATATCTCTTGTCTCCCTGGACCTTGATCTCAAAGCCACATTCTCTAAAGGGAGCACTTGAAAAGAACCTGGCCTCATCAGGTGATATGATCTCATCAGCCCTGGCTTCGCCTTCTATCTCGCAAACCGGTTCCCCGGTTTTCGCGTCTATGGCTGTTCCCGTGACTCGGGCTTCGGCGGTAGTCAAAACGAAGTCTATATGAGCCATTGTTCCGCCGGGCGCTACCATTATAAATGTTGCAGGTCCCCTCATTACATAGGGTAATTCAGGACCAGGCCGTGGTTCCACAAGCCATTCTCCGCCTATGACCCGCATTGAATAATCACCATTTGGATCAGTCTCCGCGAAACCCTCGCCAAAACCCTCCGGCTGCCATGCCGCAACAAATACACCCGGAACACCATCACCTGACTCATTAGATACACGGCCTTTGATAGAGGCATCTTTTAGCAAAAGGGCAACATCACCCATATCTAAAGTTTCACCCGGGCTTACGTCCACAGGCCAGAGTCTCGGCCCCTGTACCTCCGGGTGCTCAATATGAACAATCATTTCATATCTGCCATCCGGGATAGGGAGAATGAATCCGTATTCCGGATTGAGCTCTGTACTGTTTCCGATCTCATCATTGCGTATCTCGATCCGAATGGCATGATATGGAGGCTCATTCTCACAGGGTTGGCCGCCCGGGCAGACAATCCGGCCTGTAACTTCAGCATTGGTCGGAACTACTTCCAGGTTGATCTCTCTCGGTTCGGGTTCCGGATTCAGCTCAAAATAGACATAAGCAGGAGGCCCCGGAAAGATCCAGTCTGCCGGGGGATAAAGCGGCTCAACCACAAGGTGCCATTCACCCCCTGTAAGACTCAGTTCAAAATTACCTTCCGAATCTGTGGGGGTATCCGCGGACCTTGGTTCATCGAGACGCTCTGCCCATACTATTGCATCGGGCACCCCGTTGTCTGTCCCACGAAATATAACCTTGCCCGTTACCCTTTTGTTGGCAAAGGGAAGCGTTATTGCTCCAACATTGACCAGTGAATCAGGCGCAGGGATATTGACTATTCTCGCCTCACTTTCAATCAAGCCCTCAATACCCCAGGGGGGCCTGGCATGAAGTCGAAACTCACCGGCAGGCAAGCCCCGGAAGACAAAGTCGCCGGATTCGTCCGCATTGATTTCCATCCAATAGTCCTCGCGATTAACGATAACACGGGCCTCCGGCACCATCGCCCCTTCCGGATTTTGTACAGTGCCAATGATATTAATAGGAACTATAAGCATCTCAAGCACTTTCCCGGTTTCGATAGGTGTGGCCGTATAGTCGATAGGCAGTTGAACGTAATCAGTGCCGGGCGGGGCAAATGCTTCAAGTATGTAAGTTACACCAATCTCTACGCCTCCGATTTTGAAATTGCCATTGATGTCCGTGGTGGCCCAGCGCTCTGTGGTCCATTCTTCATCATGGGCTACAACGGAAGCGCCTTCGATAGGGTTTCCTGTTTCGGAATCCTGCACCCTGCCGCTGATTCGTGTGTGTGTTAAATATATCGGTGTAACTATAAAATCTGTAAACTCACCCGAAAACACCTCCACCTCTAGAGGGACTGATGTGGAATATTCGGATTCTTCCGGAGGGTAAGCAGTGAGGATATAATTTCCGGGCGGAAGATTTGAAATGGAAAAAAATCCATTTGCATCCGTATCCGTGCCCATCCCCGGCTCCCCTTCCATATTTTCGATCTCAACCCAGCCGTATTGAATTGGTATGGATCCCGCCGGGTCCTTTAAGAAACCCCGGACGCCACCAGGGACCTCTGCAAAAATTGAAGCTGTTGTCATTATGATTATTATTGTTAAGATTAAAAAAACGATGGTCTGATTAGACAAACTAAAAAGAAAAAAAGGTGGGCGTTTCATGCCGGGTACTCCTTTCCTCGAATTCATTAGAGAAGAAAAATCTATGAAGAAGGGATAAAATAAGCTATGTATTAATTTTAACAAGCTATCGGTGATTTTTGCAAATTTTTTTATTTTTAAATAATTTTACCCGATATGTATATTCCCTCAGTAAAATGAAAAGAGGCCCGGATTTTTCTAAATCCGGGCCTCTTTTCATTTTACCGGTAAGATTTTTTAATATTGACGGTTTTGTAAAAAGCAATCATGATGCAGAAAAAACACTAATATATTTTTAAGATTTATAATTAATTTATAATATAACTATAAAGCGAATTTTCCTTAACATTTATACTTTGTACGAGTTTGTCAACATTAATAAATCAAATCATCCATTTTCCTTTTATTAATACAACAATACTAGATTCCAAGTCCGCCATAAAGCCCGTAGAGGCTCCCCAGGCCCCCCAGGGTGCCTAGTATGCCTGGACTGTAGCTATAAGAAGTAGATGTGTAATTAAAAGGATTGTATGAGCTATATTGAACATTACCAAAGGGGTCAGCGTAATAGTTGGTAAGGCCACCAAGAAGGCCGCCAGTGAGTCCGCCGTAAAGGCCGCCATAGCCACCCAAAAGGCCGCCGTAACCGCCATAAAGACCGCCAAGGCCGCCATAGGTGCTTCCATAATAGCCGCCATAAAGGCCACCATAACCGCCATAAAGGCCGCCATAGGTGCTTCCATAATAGCCGCCAAGGCCGCCATAAAGACCGCCATAGGTGCTTCCATAATAGGCATTTGCCTGGTTGGTAACACAAAGGCACAGTGTAATAGCAACCACCAAAATCAGACACGCAAGCATATTTTTTTTCATTTGCATGAACCTCCTTAAGAATTTTCACAAGAAAAACTTAGTGAAAAACATCCTTAATTAAAAAGAAAACAAGAAAACGACATTAAACATGAATAGATATTTTTTCCCTCACCCCCTTTCATGTATCTCATTGAATATAAAGGATTTTAAATTTTCCAGGAAGGAAAAGTTGTGTGATGAAATGGTAATATTATATATCACTAATTATACCATGATTTTAAAATCTTGCATGAGTCATTTCCTAAAATACATATCCTGACATATAAAAAAATTCAAGTAAATGAAACTCTATAGGAAACAAAGATATAAATAATGAAAAGAAAAAAAGGGGGGGTCAGTCTGTTTTTCTCTTCTATAGATATATTAACCTGTCTTTATTAAGGCATTTTTTTAAATTCCCTGCTATATTCCGTAATTGCATTTAGAATTATGGCCTTTATGTAACATATATTCTTAGACGGATTTGAATAGGTTTTTTTTATGCTTAATTTTAATAAAAGTGGTATTAGGAAAGTTAATGGAATTTGTTGTTTCAAACCATGCTAAAAAAAAGATTATCGTACTTTAAGAATAATTTATAATGAATCAGATAATCCAATTGTAATAGTTACAGCA
>JBLIRS010000136.1:0-8365 GCA_049472415.1 bacterium
CTAAGATACGCTGTATTGAGCCGATATTGACATTAGCATGATCCAGAATTTATGCCCCAAAATGACGAAGTGCATGCCATCGAAAATATCTAACTCCTGCCTTCTTACACAGATTCTTCATTATCCGTTTTCTATCCGTATAAGGCCCTTCAATCCAGGCTTGCTCTTTACTACTCCAATATCGATGCCAAAATACCCAAGGTTTTGTTCTATCTCTATGTTTAAACCTATTAGATAAAACCCCGAAAAGCTTATCAGTCATAGGGACCTTTCTTGGAGTCTTATGACCTCCCTTTTTCTTTCGGGTATAAAGGATCACATTTCGATCTTCAAAATTTACATCACTCCAGGTAAGTTGATTAATTTCACTCATCCTACCCATAGTCTCTGTGATTGTCCAAATATAGTCCTGTGTATCAGGATCAGCAGCCAGTATCACTTTCAAGACATCATCTTTTGAAGGCACATATCTTACAGTCTTCTCAACAGGCAGGAATGAAATACCTTGTGTAGGATTAGTGGGAATCCATCCTCTTTTAATACCGAAGTTAAACAATGCTCTAAGGTGTCTGAGATCCTTATTAGCAGTATAAGCAGAAACCCTTGATCGTTTAATGATGTAAGTCTGGATCATATCAACGGAAATATCTTTACAATTTAAACGGACCCATTCTTTGATCCACTTTTTTGCAAAATAAACATAATCTCTATAATGTCTTACAGAGTTATAAACTTTGACATAATCTAACCTCCTATTCACCAACTCTAAAAAGTCCATGTCTGTTGGGGTTTGTACTAATGGCTTCGGATTCAGTATCTCCTCCTTTTTTTTGCTTCGGCCTGTTTGGCTTCCGCTTTTGTTTTGAACCAGGCATTTGAGTGCCGGATTCCTTTCAGAGTGAAGTCGTATCTCACCCCTTTCCCTTTACTAAATAATAACTCATGAAGGTCCTCCTTTTCTGGGAGAAACAGAGAACCCCCGAGTTTCCTACCACCCAGTTCCTGCCAGTGTTTATAAACCCGGCTAACACTTTTATGCAGGAATTTGGCAGCCTCCTCAGGGGTCATTATCTCATAATCGTTTTTTTGTTTAAACATTTAGTCACTGCTCCTCCTTTTCGAATTTTTGTTTGTTATTTGTATGGTGCCCTGAAGAAACTGAGTCAATGATAGGGGCATTTTCCGGATGATTTTAAAGCCTGATACATATAATTAAGATGGTGGATAAAAGAAGTGGTTGCTGCTTTTTTTAGTCATGGTTTTTACTGAAAATTCTTCTGCTGACAATTTCATTTTTTTAGTAAATTATGACTGAATATTTTTTGACAGAAGTTAAAATTTTGTCTATACTTTTATCAAGATAAAGCGATTTTCTACTAGATGTAATAAGCTTCGACACCACCTTCATATAACGGTCTTACAGAGAGCTATTAAGGAAGCTATTTACAAAGCTGGAATTTTACTTTAGCATACGACCTTCCATAAGTTATACACTCATTCTCAACCCATCTAATAGAGAACGGTTATTATATTGGAACCATACAGAAATTACTGGGACCTAAATGTCAAAAGTGATTTATATCTATTTACTCAACCCCGATTATTTTGTATACGCTGCTAATATGACTTTAAGTGGCAACGAAAAATCAATTCTATTGAACTAATTATAGAAGAAGGCACTTGGGAGATTAATCTTTCAAGTGAAACAAACATAATAAGCTGGGAGGCAACATGGATGAAATAGATATTAAAAAATCAAAAGAGCCTTGGCTTGCTGTAAATATTTCTTCATTTTTCCCTGGAATAGGGCAAATATATTCTGGAAGAATAGCTAGAGGATTTTTTATTATATTTATTCAAATCGCTTTATTATGTTATGCTTCATGGCTTATATTAATCCCCACAGGGAACATAATGATCAGTGCAGGTTTATTATTAACCTTTTTTATAATTTGCATTTGGAACCTTTTTGATGCTCATAAATGTGCCAAAAAGAGAAATTCTGAAGATTTTGAAAAATTAAGGAAAAAAAATAAAGATCCTTGGCTTGCAGTTTACCTTTCACAAATATTACCAGGACTTGGCCATATGTACTTGAAAAAATGGCTTTGGGGGATTTTTTTTGTTTTTGGTTTATTTGTTTTTTCAATTATTAAGGATTTTTCTCCATTATTTTTAGTTTCTGGAGTTATTTTCAAGGCCTTTACTTGTTTTCATGCTTATAAATCTTCACCCATTCGCAGGGAACAGTCTAAAAACTTTATTATTATATTTGTTATCATTATTTTTGCTGTTTGCTTAGCAGTTGAATATTTGCCGATAACTTTTACAACTTTTATTAAAGAAAATATTGTCCAAGCATATAAAATACCAGCAGGTTCTATGCTTGAAACTCTTCAAATCGGTGATCACTTACTTGTGAAAAAATTTGCTTACTATCTAAAAGAACCAGAGCGAGGTGATATAGTTGTTTTTAAATATCCTAAAGACCAGAAGAGGGATTTTATTAAGAGGATCATAGGATTGCCGGGAGAAAAGATTGAGATTAAGGATAAAAAGGTCTTTATTAATGGGAAACAATTGAATGAACCCTATGTAGAATTTAAAGATTTTGGTAATATATTTGATAAAAATCATCCGGCATATTATATTGATCCTTACGCAAAAAGAAGAGATAATATTGGGCCTGAATATATCCCTTCCGACAGCTATTTTGTGATGGGTGACAATAGAGACTTTAGTCAAGACAGTAGATATTGGGGATTTGTTAATCGGGAACTGATTAAAGGAAAAGCGTACAAAATATATTGGCCCCCTGACCGCATAGGGCCTATTGAATAGATAAAACTTTGAAGAGTCTCGGTCAATGTGGCATATAATCAATATAATCTATTAATTTTTCACACATAACATGTATATCGATGCTGGCATGGTGTATCTGTTCATGAATTGCAAACTCTATTCTATTTGCGTCCATAAGGCACATCATGCTCATCGTCTATTTGGAGTCTTTTATGAAAAGAACAAAGCTGCTTAAAATATTTCTTCTTATTTCTTTTATTTTGATCATTATTTTTAATACAACAGATGCAAAAAAACCAATACCTGAAGTTATTGGAAGAATTAATGATTTTGCAGATATGTTAACTTCGTATGAGGAGATTGAGCTAGAAAAATTACTTAAAGAAAATGAAAAGGCCACTAGTAATCAAATAGTAGTTGTAACCATTGATACGTTGGGTGGAGATGTATTAGAAGATTACTCTATTCGCCTAGCTGAGAACTGGAAGATCGGTCAAAAAGAAAAAGATAATGGTGTTATATTACTCATTTCCAAGCAGGAACGGAAGATTCGAATAGAGGTAGGTTATGGTTTGGAGGGTGCATTACCAGATGGACTTTGCGGATCTATAATTCGAGATGAAATCACACCCTCTTTTAAAAAGGGCAACTATTTTCAAGGCATAAAAAATGGTGTTAATAAAATCATAAAGGCAACAAAGGGGGAGCACACTCCCCAAAAAACTATTCATGATGTTTCGGACTCATTACTCACATGGCTTGCAATCCTCTGCACCTTAGCAGGTGCTTTAACTTTTCCTATGTTTATTGGGATTTATAAAACATTTCACCATTTTGTTGCTTCTCCGGTTAAAAATAAAAAAGATAAATCAGAATTTAATCCACTTCTTCATATCATAGGTCCTTTAATTATAGCTATTATATATTTTGTTTTTATTATAATATTAATAATGAATCCCATTGGAAATCTTATTAATAAAATAATTTTTTTATATGCTTTGTGTCTATTTTTAGGAGGATTAATCACATTGGGGATTCTTGCCGGAGTCTTTAAAATAGATGATAGTTCTACTTATAGTTCTAGAGGTTATCAATCAAGAAGAAAATTTAAGGATAGTAGGTCCCCATCATTTAACGATTCTTTCTTTAAGGATTCAGGGAATTTTGGTGGAGGCGGTTTTGGCGGGGGGGGGAGGGGGCTTTTCGGGAGGTGGAGGAAGTTTTGGTGGTGGCGGTGCTAGTGGTAGTTGGTAATTAAAAATAGATAATACAATAAGTTGGAGGGTATAAAGTGAAGGTTCTCAAAAGGTCCAACAAATTTTTTTCCGAAGATGAGAAAAAATGTATTATTGAATCAATAGTTCATGCAGAAGATCAGACGTCAGGAGAGATACGAGTCCATTTGGAGAGAAGAAGCAGGGAAAACCCGTACGAGGCAGCTAAAAAAATATTTGAAAAATTAGGCATGACAAACACAAAAGAGCGGAATGGGGTTTTGATTTATATTTCTGTAAAAGATAGGAAAATCGCCATACTGGGAGATAAGGGTATAAATGAAAAGGTACCTGATGGTTTTTGGAATAATATTTTAGAAGAGATCAAATCAAAGTTTAAGGAAAGAAGATATTGCGAAGGGGTTTGTAAGGGCATAGAGCTTACAGGTGAAAAATTAAAGGTATATTTCCCGCATTCAAAAACAGATATAAATGAATTAAGCGATACCATTTCAGAAGGATAGTTCGTTGGGGGCAAGTAGTGCTGCTTTCTTACCGACATTTACTACTGACATCTCAGTTGCCCAATTTTTACTCTCTAACTGGTTGATTCTATTATATTCAATTTGGCCGTTTTTGAGGTCTCTTGGTTATGGCTAAGGAATTTAACCAAAACCACAAATTTTTCAAAGCTGTTGGTCTCAGATTTAAGGTACACGGATAAGATAAAAGACAAAATCCAGTTCAAGCGCTACTTCGTTGTCCCTTTGGCGGCAGGATGATCATGGAAACAGGTTTTTTATTAAACGGTTTTTCAGAATTGGATAGAAACCTGGAAGGCACTTCGAGGCTATGAATCAAAGGGACATAAGCATCTATACTGGATAGAGCCTTTTGCCGCATTAGAGACTTGAGACGGCAATAAAAAACCTCTTTTAATACTCATTCTTTTTCAGTGATCGTTTTCAAAACAATTCAATATTTTCTAACTGGGATTAGTTTTTAAGGATTTGAAAAATCGGGACCTGGATCAGATGACCCTCTCAATACTTGCACCATAAAGATCCTGATTAATAAGATATCCACTCACTTCAACAACCTCTCCCATGTATTCTGAAAGATCAAGTGTATGAAAAACTGCCTGTTGTGGAAGATGAACATAACATTTTATCTCTCTCCCATTGGAATTTATCGAATAAGATCCTACAACCGTGCCTGTAATCGTAACAATGGTATTCCCTTTTGAACTTGAATCATACGTAGTCGAATAGGATGTCGGAACATAATACGAGAATGAAGTTGGGGTGAATTTAGGATAATAGGAAGAAAAAGGGCCGCTCAGTGATGAATAATTTGGAATTGTTGATTGAAAATAGGGTTTGATAAGAGCATACCCTAATTGAGCTGTATTCCAATTAGAACTTGCTGATAATTCAAAAATTTCACGAGGAACAAGAGAACCTCCAAGAGAGACATATCTCGAATAATTACCATCTCCAAGATATGGATATGCATACGGATATGCAGAATAAGGGCTTTCAGGATAACCGTATCTTGGATACCCGGCATATCCATAAGGCATAGCATAACTACCGTACTCACCATAAGGATAGCCATATCCTGGATATCCTCCGTAAAAGCTTCCAGGATAACCGTATCCGCCACTGCCACTAAAAGTTGACCATTGGGCAAATGTTTCTGAACAGGACACAAAAACTATAAAGGCTAATATAGCACCAGCGATTATTAAATAATTTAGTCCGCTTACCCTATCTCTCTCTATCATGTCTTTCTCCATTTCTTTCTTGGATAACTCTAATATCTCTTAATTCCTGGGTTTTTAAAAATCACTATTGATTTAATTATAAGGATAAGGATTACTTCCATAACTATAATGATAGAAAACGAATCCATAACCGGAATATCCAGGTCCAATACTGGGCCCAAATCCATAATTGTATAGCTATTGATATCCAAAAAGATTATAGGTCTGCTAATATTCGCTTTGGCCGTCTCTCTTATTACTTCTTCTTCCAATTCTCTTATCTGCCTATAACTCCTTAAATATACGTCAGCATATATAAGGACATATGTGCTTGTCATTATGAGATTACCACCCAATAAGATAAGATCCAATCGTATTCGTGCTTTCCACCTTCCATGCTCCATCTTCTTTTATGAGAAAATAGAATCTTAAATAAAATTTATATGTATTAAAAGGTCCGATACTCACATGAACCAATGCCTGGTCTCTGTCTGAATTAAAGCCCACTCTTGAAAGTTTTAACAATCGGGGAGGGACATCCTTTTCGTCCTCGTCCGGTTCATAATTCCGATCAACGATTTCATAATCACCGTCGATTGTGAAATTATCTTTAAGGGTATATTGCCTCTCATTTTTTTTCATAAAATTATCAATAGTCTCTCTCTCTAAACCTTCCATAGATTCTATTAACTCTGAGCAATATGAATCAGATGGATAATTATCCTCAAAATCCCAGGAAAGTGTCTGATACCAGATATGAATGTCTGAACCCAACTCCTCGATCAATGCTGAATAAACACGATATTCTTCATTTTCAATATTTGATGTCGTTATAGATGTCGGGTAAGGATTCCATACATATTTATACCAACTATAGTTAATTATTGGCCATCCGGAATTGGCAGTGACATTGACGACCGAGGGTGCACTTGAATAATAAGGTGTAGAAAAAAGAGGCGCATTCTGCCGGGGATAAGAGATGTTCCATGACCCGGGAGACAATACCCCTATATAAGGATTAAGGGTTGAAGAAAAATTTGTAACATCAGAAAAAGGAGCATAGCTTGTTGTCCCACCCGTATAGTTATTGTAATTTACTCCTGGATATATTCCCGTGTATTGATTCGCATTCCGCAATCCTTGAAAAGAGTATAATCCTGATGAAGAATAATTGACATATGGCATTGAGAAACTGTTGTTGAAAGATCCTATATAATTGGATATCGGGTTGAAGGAGAAGAATGAAGAGCCAGGAAAAGTCTGAGAGAGCCAATCAGTATTAATATAAGATGGCCCTTGGGCCAATAATACTGAAGAAAATGTAAGACAAAAGAAGGTTGATATTACTATGCAAACTAAAAAGATTTTCTTTCTCATAACCAAACGCCCTTTGTGATTTATGATTAATATCTCCCAGCCGACCATTATAATGATTGGGGAAATTAGCATTATAGTTAATAGTTATTGTCTTAATCGCCTCTCTTATGGAGTAAACAGATTAAAAGAAGCAATATCTTGAGATAGAAAATTAGATCACTACCTCAGACAATGAAATCGTTTTGATACCCGCTTTAAATTTATCCTATATTATAATATTACCACTAAAAATTATATTTGTCATTAGCAAAAACTACGATACTTTGTATGGTGTTTTTTACTGCATTCATTTGATTAGAATTTACTTCCTTGGTTCAAAGTAAAAGATCCAATTTATCCATTTATCCAATATTTTGTTTTTTTCTCTTTATTAATAGACGTAAAAAGTTCTGATTTTCCCCTTTCAAGTTTCACTTAAAAAAGGTTCCGATTTCCCCTGGTTAAAATGGAGGCCAATAATTATGCATCAGTTCAATCCCTTTTAGGGTTGTGTTGAGATTGGAACTAGCTAACATATTAAAAATTCCTGAAGGTAAAGCTGGATACGGATTAGAAAATGAGTAGCTGTAAAAAGGGGAGTCATATCCATAAGGGAAAATATATCCTCCATAAGATTCCCTTGGATTAACAGGGAGAGCATATCTTTCAGGATAATATGTTGAGTAATTATATCCAGGGGTTTTATAAAAAGGCATTGAGCTATTCCATATATAAGAGGACAAATTAGGCTGATATAAACTGGCATTATATGGATACTTCAGGGAAATATTGTTATATGGAGATGCAGGAAAGCGGCTATAATAAGAAACAGGATTATAATAGGGATTATTGTAATAAAAAAAAGGCAGACCCAATCGATCATAATAAATTGGCTTCCTGGAAGATGACACCGGGGGTAAATAATAAGCAGGGTAAATAGAAAATTCATGATTGAGATAATAAACATGGATGACTGTATTATCATGGACTGTAATTCCTTTTGGTTCTTCACTTACAAGGTAATCTATCCACATTTTTTTCTTCCTCTCTAATGCGGTATCTTCTGCTATGGCATTTGATTCCAGTTTGCAGATATCCACTCCTATCACCTTGCCTTGACTGTTCCGCCATTCCCTGCGAATACCCATCCTGACGCCCTCATCTTTTAGAAGCCATAAGGAATCCTCATTGGCGATCAATTTGTATCCATTGAGATTGATATTGACGG
>JBLIRS010000137.1:0-8338 GCA_049472415.1 bacterium
AATAAAAAGGACTATTGGATATGTCGCCCAAAAATTGTCGTTTAACCATTTTCCCCGAAGGGTCAAACATAGAGGTCCCAAAGGGTAGTAATCTCTTGAGCGGCCTTCAGGATGCCGGTATACAGGTTGCCGCTTCATGCGGGGGCCAGGGAACATGCGGGAAATGCAAGGTTATCATAAAATCAGGGGATTATAATACGGGTGCAACCCCGTTTTTAAGTAAAAAAGAGGTTGCAGAAGGGTATTGCCTGGCATGTCTGACTTTGGTGGAAGGGGATTTAACTATTGATATCCCTACCGCTTCAAGAACTGAGGGCAAAAGGATCATTTCTGGAGAGGATACGCTCATAAATGATCGATGGGCCATTGGCGCATGGGATATCAATCCACGCACAAAAAGTTTTTATTTAGATCTTGCCCCGCCAACCCTTGAAGATAACAGAAGCGATCTTGACCGCATTGCATCCGCACTGTTGGCGAAAGGTTGTTGCAAAAAGGCGACTTACGTCCATTGCCCTCTTCATTTATTAAAAAAATTGCCTAAACAACTCAGAGAGGGTGGATGGAAGGTTACGGTTACGGTTATGGAAATCTCGAACGAGATAGAGATCATAGATATACAGCCCGGCGATATAGATCTTCATCATTATGGAGTTGCAATCGATATAGGGACAACCAGTGTAGTTTGCTATCTTATCGATTTGATCGATGGCCGGATAATCTCGAGCAGGGCTGATTATAATGCACAGGTTAGCTGCGGGGAGGATATTATTTCCAGGATAATATATGCAAGGTCTCAAGAAGGGCTCGATAAGCTCCAACAACTGGTGATCTCAACCATTAACAGGCTTCTTGGCCAGTTGGTTAAAGCCGATGGAATATCCCCGGATAAAATAGATAGCCTGTTGGCTGTCGGAAATTCTACTATGATTCATTTGCTGCTTGGAATAGATCCCAGGTTTATAAGACAGGAGCCATATATTCCAACTGTTTCCAGTATACCCCATTATCTTAAGGCATCCGAGATCGGAATCCATGTAAATAGAAATGCTTACATAAGCGGATTGCCCGCAATCGCCGGTTTTGTCGGGTCCGATATTACGGCAGGGATATTGGCCACCGGGATATACCGAATCCCTGAGCTTTGTGTTTTCGTAGATATAGGCACAAACGGAGAGATCGTTGTCGGAAATAAGGATTGGCTGGTAGCGGCATCCTGCTCCGCGGGTCCTTCATTTGAGGGGGGTGAGGTAAAGTTCGGTATGAGGGCTTCAAGTGGCGCAATAGACTCGGTTAAGATAGATCCGAAAACGCTGGAGCCTGTCCATGAAACCATACACAAGAAACCTGCACGCGGGATTTGCGGTTCAGGTATTTTGGATTCCCTCGCAGAGCTGTTCCTTTCCGGAATCATAGACCGTCGTGGAAAGTTTCGTCAGGATATATCATCCCATCCAAGGGTCAGAAAAGGTGAGGACGGATGGGAGTATGTTATTGTCTGGGCGCAGAATACAGCCATAGGCAGGGATATCTGTTTAACGGAGGTTGATATTGATAATATAATAAGGGCGAAAGGGGCTGTTTTTGCCGCAATGAAGGTATTATTGAAAGAGATAGGATTTGGAATAGAGCAGGTGAAACGTTTTATGATAGCCGGTGGCTTCGGACATTGTCTTAATATAGAAAACGCGATAACCATAGGTTTGCTACCCGATCTTCCCCTGGAGAGGTTTCGTTTTTTGGGAAACAGTGCCATCATAGGTGCTTATTTGGCCCTGATAGCAGAAGACCTGAAAAAGGAGATATACCAAGTGGCCAAGGGGGTCACCTATATCGAATTGAGCACTTCACACTCCTTTATGGATGAGTATGTTTCTGCCCTTTTTCTTCCCCACACAGACCAGGAACTCTTCCCGAGCATCACTCCAAAAATTGCCGTAACCTCATAAATATTTTCTTATATATATTCTAATATGACTCCTTAAATGACCTTTTTACGATCTCATCATTATTTGGATTAAAGAAAATTTCATAACATAAGGGTAAAAAACATTTTTCTTGCGTCTATTAAATCAGAAAGTCAAATTAAAGATTTTCGGTAATGCTAAACATAAAAAGGAGGTGTTTTAAAGTGAAGACCAAGACCAATGTTAAGGCTGGTAATCCTTTGTTTTACACCAGTTATGGGTATTTCTAATTTAAATAAATGTTTTTGGAAAAATGGAAAAAACCAATTATAAATGAGCCCTTGGAAGCGGTTATGTTTTCAAGGGTTTTTTGTATTCTTTAGCCTGAACTGTGCAGACTTACAAATCGTCTGATGCTGCGGTCATAGGTTCGTTCAACCTCATCCGGGAAAAAACAGGCGGGTAATTCATTCATCCTTCTGTGATAGACTATACATTCACAGCATATTCCTTTGCGGGGGCAGGGCTCATAGGTACAATTGCAGGATTTTTTATTTTTTGCTTCGTTGCAGCTTTTCATACTATTTTCTCCTCAATCTCTTAAGGTTTTCTTTCCCTTTTTTATTTAAAAAAAGAGTTTTGTCTTGGAAAGGGTGTGACTTTAATATTATATTCCAAAGGCCTTATAATCCGGATTTTTCTAATTCCCTAAACCATTCCATTTGATTTTTATTCAGTTTGGTTGGGGTTTTTACCTTCACTCGCACAAAAAGGTCCCCTTTTTCCGAGGATTTAAACTTCGGCATCCCGTATCCCTTGAGACGCATCATAGTATGACTTTGTATGCCCGGCGGGACTTTAAGCTGCCGATTCCCCTCCAGAGTAGGCACTTCGAGAGTAGTGCCGAATACTGCCTGAGTAAGGTTAATAGTCCGATCCAGATGCAGATCGGAACCGGTTTGCTTGAATATAGGGTGAGGTGTTATGTCGATTTTTAAATAAAGATCACCGGGTTTGCCCTTTCCGTCCGGGATGGATTGCCCTTGACCAGCAAGGCGTATCTTTTGTCCGCTTTTTATCCCTTTTGGGATTTCCACATTCACCTGCCTTGTTTGGGACCCTTGACGGATGGATATGGATTTTTTTAGTCCCCTGGCGGCATCTTCCAGGCTGATAGAGAGGGCATAGATCATGTCCTGTCCTTTTCTGGGTGCCGCCCTATGTGCCTGTTGGCCGAAAATGTCCGACCAATCCTGCTGCTCGGCTTTTTGGGCCCCGGAGGATCGAGTGCTGTAATGGTGGAATCCACGTCGTCCTCCGCCGCTGAAGATCCCTCCGAACAGATCTCCCAGATCAAATCCGAATTCATTAAATATTGAACTTGTATCAAAACCTTTAAAGATGTCTTCCTGAGAAAATCTCTGGTGAAATTCTGCTGATCCGAACTGGTCATACTGCTTTCTTTTTTCAGGATCACTAAGAACCGCGTATGCCTCGTTTATCTCTTTAAATTTTTCTTCAGCTTGCGGATTGTCTTTATTTCTGTCCGGATGGTACTTTAAGGCCAATTTTCTGTAAGCCTTTTTGATTTCTTCCTTGGAGGCTTTCTTATCGATTCCCAATGTTTTGTAATAGTCGTTCGCATTCATTTTATGTATCTGCTTCCTGTTTGGTTTTGATGAAAGAAAAACAATAAAAATATAATAATTTTTTACTGTTCTGTCAAAATTATGTTATCATAATAAAGTAAGAGTATTCAATGGATACTGGTGACTTAAATATTTGGAGCATTACAGTGTATAAAAAATGTGCGTTTATTTTTAATGATCGAGGGTTAGAGGCTTAAAATATGAGAACGGAAAGATGATGAAATTGGGTTTTTTGGCAGATACACATGATAATCTTCCTATGATAAAAAAGGCAATCGATTTTTTTAATAAGATGGGGGTGGATCTTGTATTACACCTGGGTGATTTTGTGTCTCCTTTTTTCCTGAAGGCTCTAAATAATCTAAAGCCCATACTGGTAGCCATTTTCGGAAATAATGACGGGGACAAGCTAATGCTTATGAAGCGTTTTAATGAGAAAGGTTATGACCTTTTTCCCCCACCTTACACATTGGATTTGGATAATCAGAAGGTCCTGATGTTACATGAGCCTTTCGAATTAAAAGCCTTAAGCAAAAGTGGTGAGTATAGAATCATAGCTTATGCACATACCCATGTGCCAGAAATTAAGACAGAACGGGAAACCCTGATCATTAATCCGGGAGAATGCGGTGGATGGCTATATGGAAGATCCACTATTGCCTGTGTGGATTTAGATACTCTCAAGGGTGAGATTATAGAGCTATAGAAAAGGTTGGGATTACAAGTATAAAGAAAAATAAAGGATTAGACTTTTTTATTTTAGTTTAATCGCATAAGAATTCTTCCGACAACTTCAAAATTTCTACCTTGATCTGAGGCAGCCTTCCATTCATTTTAGCACCCGCAGCGTTTGGATGACCTCCTCCGCCAAGCCTTTCAGCGAGTTTAGCCACATCTGTTTTCCCCTTTGAGCGGAGACTGATCTTGTATTCTCCATCACGTAACTCTTTTATTAATATGGATATTTTAATACTGCCTATCTTTTGCGGGAGCGTTACCAGTTCTTCAGTGTCCTCATAGGTTGCCTGAAAATCATTTAATATTTCCCGAGTTACAGTTAAAATGGCTGTGCTTTGATTATGATGTATCTCCATATCATTTAGGACATGCCCGACAAGCCTCATCCCCGGAAGACTTTTTCGGTCGTAGACGGATGAAGATATGTAGTTTGGATCCGCATTCGCATCTACGAGTTGACTGGCAATATTCAAACATTGGGCCGTTGTATTGGAATATTGAAAAGAGCCTGTATCGGTTAATATCCCTGTATAGAGATTAGTGGCAATGGAAACATCGGTCTTTATATCTAAATATCCCAAAAGCGAGAAAATCATCTCAGATGTTGCGGATGCCTTGGGATTTACCCAGTTTATATGACCAAAATAGTTGTTGCTTATATGATGATCTATATTGATAACTAAAGGAGGAAGGTCAGGAACAAAAACAAGTCCTGTGCGATCTACGTTCCCACAGTCGAGAACAATGAGGACCTCTTCTTTATCTGTTTTTACCTCTTTAGATACTATTATACAATCCTGTCCAGGCAGGAAATCATAAATTTTAGGGACCGGATCCTTACATCTGATGAAGGCCTTCTTCCCTAAAGACCTAAGTCCAAGTGCCATAGCAAGCTGTGCGCCAAGCGAGTCTCCGTCCGGATTCTCATGGCTTGAAATCATGAACAAAGAAGATTTATCGATCTGACGGATAATTGAATTTACATTATCAGGGAGACCGTTCATTTTTCTGTTGTTCCTTCTTCCTTCTTAATATCTTCCAGGATCTCCATGATATGAGCCCCGTATTTGATTGAATCATCGATATGGAATTCTATGATAGGGGTGTAACGCAATTTTATTTTTCTGCCTGCAAATCTTTTCTGGATGAAACCTCTGGCATTCTTAAGACACTTTAATATATCATCCACGTCTTCTTTTTTAAACGGACTGATATATACGTGAGCATGTCTAAGATCCGGGGTTACCCTGACCTTTGTTATACTGAGCATTCCCAGACGGGGATCCTTGACATCCTCTCTTAGTATACTGGAGATTTCTTCTCGGATGAGCTCTCCAATGCGATCGGTTCTTTTGAAGGATTCCATTTTGCAGCTTTAAATAAAATCGACGGAATAATCGGTAAGCAAAACAGTGGGTATGGATTCTATCATACTAACCACATGGTTTAAAACCTGATCAATTCTAGTCTGGTCCTTATGTATGCAGGCGATACCAATCACTGCTATCTGCCATTTGTCATGGGCATCCAATTCGGCAACTGAAACGTTAAACTTGCTTCTAATCCGATCCTTAATACCCTTTATAATCTTCCTTTTCCCTTTGAGAGAATTCACTTCCGGCAGATGTAACCGGACCTCACATACACCAATCATAATACAGACATATTATGTTATTTATTTTTATATCAATTATGTTAAGGCCTAAAGAGAAACCTCTACTGCCTTTTGGGTGAAACATTCAATAATGTCACCTTGTTTAATATCATTGAAATTCTCGATCTTGATACCACATTCATACCCGCTTTGAACTTCCTTGACATCATCCTTAAATCTTTTGAGGGTACCTATCCTCCCTTCATAAACAACAACATTGTCCCGCAGAAGTCTTACCTTGTTTCCCCTGGTAATCATTCCCTCTTGAACATATGAGCCTGCTATAGTTCCTGCTTTTGATATATGGAATACCTCTCTAACTTCAGCCCGGCCCAGAATAACCTCCTCATAGGTCGGTTTGAGAATTCCTTTCATTAGGTCCTGAACGTTATCAATAAGTTCGTAAATAATCGTAAAAAGCTTTATTTCAATTTTTTCCCTCTCCGCAAGTGTTGCAGCTTTTGGTTCAGGCCTGATTCCAAATCCTATAATTACTGCATTTGAGGAGGACGCAAGAAGTACATCACTCTCAGTTATTGCGCCGACAGCCCCATGAATTACCTTAAGTTTTATCTGTGCTGTGCTAAGGTTCTCCAGCGCCTCCGTAATGGCCTGTACCGAACCTTGAACATCCCCTTTAAGAATTAAATTTAATTGTTGTTCTTCCCCTTCTTTTATCTTATCTATAAAGCTGATTAAGTTCATACGGCTTGACTGGCTTAATTCATGAGTCCTTTGTTTCTCCTGGCGCATTGCGCTAATTTGTCTTGCCTTACGGTCATCTTCAATGACCACAAAGGTGTCTCCAACCTGTGGAACGCCAGAAAATCCTAATACTTCCACAGGCGTTGATGGTGAAGCTTCACGAACATTTTCCCCAAAATCATTAATCATTGCCCTGGCTCTGCCAGCCTGCAATCCGCACACATAGGAGTCACCTACCCTAAGGGTCCCGTTTTTTACAAGCACCGTTGCTACAGGCCCTCTGCCGCGATCCAGTTTGGCTTCGATGATAGTTCCGATTGCATTCCTATTATGATTGGCCTTTAGCTCCAGCATTTCTGCTTCCAGCAATAGCATCTCTAAAAGATTTTCTAATCCTATGCGTTGCTTTGCCGAAACCTCACAAAATATAGTCTGCCCTCCCCATTCTTCAGGAACAAGATCATATTTAGCTAATTCGGTTTTAATCTTCTGGGGATCTGCCTCCGGCTTATCAATTTTATTTATGGCAACAAGAATGGGAACATTGGCCGCCTTGGCATGGTTAATCGCCTCTATGGTCTGGGGCATGACTCCATCATCCGCAGCTATAACAAGAACCACTATATCGGTTATCTGTGCACCTCTTGCTCTCATAGCCGTAAATGCCTCATGACCAGGGGTGTCCAAAAAGGTAACCTCTCCATCTGCCAATGATACTTTATAAGCTCCGATATGTTGAGTAATTCCTCCATGTTCTCTTGATACCAGATTGCTTTTTCGTATGGCATCCAAAAGCAGGGTTTTGCCATGATCAACATGCCCCATAACGGTTACAACCGGCGGTCTAGGTAACAGTTTTGACTCATCCTCTTCTTCCTGTTCGAGGAGTTCTTGCCCTTCAACGGAAACAAGTTTTGCCTTTTTGCCGTAACTCTCTGAAATGGATAAAGCTGCCTTGGTATCGATGATCTGATTTATTGTGGCCAAAATGCCCATCTGCATCAATCTTTTTATGATTTCATTTGCAGGGATAGTTAGTTTTTCAGCCAGCTCGCCGACCGTCATTGCTTCCATCAGTTCTATGACATCGCCTGTATCCTCTTGTTTTGGATGAGATTCCTCTTCGGTTTCCAAAGGTTGCTTAGATTTTTCCCGTTCTTTTGTTTTATCATATTTTAATTCTTTTTTATCTACCCTTTCTGGTTTTTTAACAATAAATTTTTCGGCTTCTAAGCCTTTTAGCTCTTCTTTTGACTTTTTATCCTCTTTTTCAACCTTCTCGAGCTTTTTTTTGCGTTTCTCCTGAATAATTTCCTTTATAAGTTTTGCTGTTTCTTCATCAATGGTACTCATATAGCTTTTGACTTCCAAACCAAGATCCCTTATTTTTTGTACCATTTCCTGACTTGACAAACCTAGTTGCTTGGCTAAGCTATGGACGCGAATTTTGCTCACCCTTTTTCACCTCCCTGGGAAGCCTCACTGAGATAATCCTTTGCATTTTTGATAACCTGTTTAGCCTTTACCTTTCCAATCCCTGGGATAGAGCTTATAAGGTCAGGATCTGATTTTGCCAATTCTTTTACAGATCTGATTCCTATCTTCAAAAGCTTTGCAGCCACAGAGGGCCCTATACCTGGAATAGATGTCAGAACGATTTTAGCCTGTTCAATCCTGATCTTTTC
>JBLIRS010000138.1:0-8316 GCA_049472415.1 bacterium
TATAGGCCACACCATGCAAATATGCGATGGTAATCAAGATACATACCAGAGATACAATTATAAAATTATACCATTTTCTGCATTTGTGTATTTTAAATAAAAAAACATTAGTAAACATTGTCTGAGATAGGACATAAAATTCATCTAATTTTCTACTAATATCTTATACTTATAATTTAATTGAATTATTAATTAATGTCAAATGATTCTGTAACGGTTAATCTATCATGTCCAATGGTAATTAATATTTCTATTAATTTTGTAATTTATTTATCTTTTACATAAAATTGACATGGATTACGTTAGGATATATAATTATATTATAAAAAACACAGATGATTACATTCAAACTAAAATTACTTTTGATTTAATATTTAAAATCTGATCCGATATGTCTTTTTGAATTGATCGAACGCACCCTCATGGAAAAAATGAGGCCTTTTTGCATTTATAATGATGAAAAAAGAGCAAAAATTTTATCATCTCCCATAATATGTTCTTTCTAAATTTGAAAAGACTCAATGTATTGATGCCAGTCCAAATAAATAGACGTTGCAGAATATTAATATTATGAAAGGATGTGGACATTTTGAAACATTTCAATAAAAGGGATTTTCTTATGTTATTTGGTTTGATAATTGTATCTGTATTTCTTTTTATCCAATTTTTTAACTTGCAATCACAATCTTCTTTTATACCAGTTGTTAATGCACAAATGTATATGAATTATGCCAGTTTTATAAGGCCCGGTTCCGGTCTTATTTACACTTTTCCTGAGGCCGGGGATTATTATGCAGGATTTATGACAGGGGGTCCATTTTCACGATCATCAGGTTTGTCAGCAACATACGATTTTACCCTTTCTGAGTATTTGAGCGGCATAAACACTGGTCGTTATTACTATCCTGAGCCTCGGTTTGACTCGAACTATGTCAGTCAGATTTATGACACTTCAAATATAAATGGTATTGGATGGCGTAATAATGACTTTGGTTTTCCATATACAAGCATACAACCGGCCACATTCCAACAATGGAAACAACAACCATGGAGCCAAAGCATTTTCCTTCAGCAAGATATTGGCATTTGGAATTCTTATCGATCCGGATATCCTTCTCAAATGTTAATCAATACATACTAATCATAAATGTTTTGTCCAGGGCATAAGAAAGTACTAAAAAAGTCTTACCCAAAATTCCAAGTGCCCTCCCCTATTATTTTTTGCTTGAAAATATTATACCTTTGACAGACACAGGCTGGATTTCCGGAAAAGATTTTACTGGTAAAGGCATCAACCTGATATATTGGTATCTTCATTTTCTCTCCTTTTTTATTCCTTTACAGCCATTTCACTCTTTCCTCATCGCTTCTGCCCTAAGCTCTTTTGGCATCAGTTCAATAGCATACCTTAAGGCAACACGCGGCATTATCTTTTTGTTTTTCATCACATAATCAAAGACTTCCTTTTGATGATTTTTACTTGACTCTTTCAGCATCCAGCCATAGCCTTTTTGCACCATGTCATCCTTATCTGCCAATAACAAATCAGCTATTTCGAGAACCTCTGTTAAAAATCTTCCCTTTCTTGCAGGAATTATCAATGAAACAGCAGCAGCTCTTTTTAGCCAGCGATTATTTGACTTGGCCCAGGCTTTAAGCGCCGAGACCCTTTCCGGATACCTTTCAATGAAACTTCCGACTGTATGATTGCAAAGGCCGTCACATTTAGCCCAGTTATCGATATATCTCTCAACCCAGCTTCTGAATAGTTCCAGGTCTTTTAATTCAAAACTATCAGCCAGGTTCGGAAGCCAGTATGAAACAATAGCCGCCTCCTCCAAATAATCCGAACTATACAGCTCTTCACACAACCCAAATATCTCTTTCTTGTCGAGGCCTTTGATTTCTTTCCAGTACTTCCTGGCAATCTTTTTTATATATTGCGCCCCTATGCCATAATATTTGACTTCCTCCTTAAAAAATCTTGAGAAGGATTTTTGGGCTGAATCTTCTATGTTACTTTTTAATTCAGCTCTGATTTTTTGGATAATCCGTCTCATGTCTATTTACTCTGTTCTATAAATTTTTTCTTTTTAAAAAAACATATCCTCTTATGACAGAGGTCTACCTTTTTCACAAAAAATATCCTGGATAAAAATTAATCCTTAAGAGTGCTTAGTGAGTTTTTTTTCAAAACTTAAAGGAATTATCAATACCGCGCATTCAGCTTTTCGTGCGACCTTTTCCGTCACATTTCCAAATAAGGCCTTTTGCAAAGAGCTTCGTCCCTGACGGCCAATCACAATCAGGTCAATATCTTTTTCCCGGGCAAATTCGAGGATTTTACTATAATCTTTTCCTATCCTGAACTCGACCTCAAGGTCAATCCCCTCAGGAACGCGTGACAAATATCTCTCCGAAATTTTCTTATCAATGTCCTGCTTTGCCTTTTGGTCCACGTCTTCAACTTCATATAGATAAGTCTTCCAATATTGGGCATCGGTTTCGGGGATGACATGGAGCAGATATAATTTACATCCGGGCCTTTTTCGAGCTGCCTCAAGAGCAAAGTTAAAGGCAAAGTCAGCGTTTTTCGAAAAATCAGTACAGAAAAGGATACGAGAAAAATAACTATCTGTTGATTTTATGGTATCCATTTGACCACCTCTCTCTCAGGGATTTTTATTTAATGAGGCCAGGAAGAAAAAGGGATATCTGTGGAAACGCAACCAAAATAATAACTGCCAAAATAAGGGCTGCCAAAAAAGGAAGTGCACCCTTAAAAATTGTCTGAAGAGGTACATCACGTTCGATACCACTCACTACATACACATTAACTCCAACAGGGGGAGAGATCACTCCCATTTGTGTAACTACTACAATAATAATTCCAAACCATATGGGATGATAGTTAAGGCCAATAACTACCGGATAAAAGATCGGGATGGTTAAAAGTATAAGGGCTAACGCATCCACAAAGCATCCGGCAATGAGAAAAAAAAGAATAATAAATCCAATAATCATCCAGCCGGGCAATGGAAGTCCAGCCAGCCATTCGGCCAGTTCAAAGGGTATTCTGGTTACTGCCAGAAAATGACCAAATACCACGGCTCCGGCAACAATTATCATTACCATACAGGAAGTCCGCATGGTTTCCTTGAGGGCCTGAGAAAGCTTTTTCCAGGATATTTGTCTTTCCGCTACCGCAATAATCAAACTTCCCATAGCTCCAACCGCAGCCGCTTCGGTAGGAGTAAAATATCCCAAAAACATTCCTCCCATAACCAGAATAAAAAGCAACAGTGTTTCTGTTACTCCTTTTAGTGAACTAAATTTCTCTATCCATGAGGTATTAGGTCCGGTAGGACCCAATCGGGGATTACGCTTGCAGTTTATGTAAATGGTCAGGCAAAAGAGTGCCGCGATAAATAAACCGGGAAGTATGCCGGCAATAAAAAGCTTGCCAATTGACTGCTCAGTAAGAATGGCGTACACAATAAGAACGACACTTGGGGGAATAAGCATCCCAAGGCTCCCGCCGGCAGCTACTGCGCCACAGCCAAGTTCCATGTCATAGTCATATCTTTTCATTTCCGGAAGCGCCACCGAAGCCATAGTTGCAGCAGTGGCCGGACCTGACCCGCAAATCGCGCCAAACGCAGTACAGGCCCCCACTGTTGACATAGCCAATCCTCCGGGCAAATGCCCCATCCATTTATAGGCTGCATTAAAAAGACGCTTACTAATACCTGCATGAAAGGCAATTTGTCCCATAAATATAAAAAGAGGAATGACTGTAAGACTATAAGAAGAGAAGGTTTCATACAAATCAGTAGTAATCATACTGAAAGCGGCACTCGGGGACACAATGACTGCAAAGCCGATAGTCCCCACTGCAGCCATAACAAAGGCTACCGGCATACTGGCGGCCAATAATATAAGCAGCAGTAAACACCCTAAAATTCCGATCTGTATTGGTGTCATGGCTTAATCATCTCCCTGCCGGGATGCAGAAGATTATAAAAAATTACTAAAGCCACTAATGCAAAACAAAAGGCAATAAAATACATGATCAAGAAAACCGGTATTTGCAGGGTTAAGGTAACTTCACCGCTTCTTTTTAAGGCTGCCGCGTATATAAGGCTTTGACGGGATATAAAGGAAAATAACAATATCCCTAACATGCGGACGAATGTATCGGTAAATATACGACTGCGTCTTGATAATTTCTGGAAAAAATACTCAATAGCCACGTGGCCTTTCACCGCAGTGGTATAGGGCAAGGCAGCAGCGATGGTGACTGTGCCCGCCACTTTCACGATGTCGAAGGCACCGACCAAAGGATGGCGAAACATCCTCATAATCACATCAAGACAGGTGACCCCAATCATAGTGAGTATTCCTATCCCGGCTATAATCGCCAGCAGAAATACAAACATCCTGAGAACCTTAAAAAAACCCGCCCCCACCAGTAATAAACGTTCAATAAATTCCCTTTTTTGAGGCATCCTACGTTTCCTGCGCTCCCGAATATTGGGCAATCAACGTCTGGATATCCTGCAAAAAATCAGCCCCCGGCAAACCATTTGCTTTTGTGTTGGCGATATATTCATCCAGGATTGTCCGGACCTTCTGCTTCCAACGCTTTTGTTCCTCCGGTGAAAGGGAAATTATTTCGTGATGCAGGTCCTCCACAAAAGCTCTGCCTTCTTCGTCAGCCTGTACCCAGGCATTACCATGTTTTACTACCCACTGGCTGCTGACATCCTCAAACACTTTTTGTATATCAGAAGGCAGGTTATCCCATTTTTGCTTATTCATCACTACAAACATGGCCGTTGTATATCCAATCACGGAAGTGTCGATAATATAATCAATTACCTCCCCCTGCCTCCATCCTTTAAGGGTTTCAATCGGACATAAGGTCGCCTCAACTACGCCCTTTTGCAGGGCTTCGTAAGTTTCAGGCTGGCTCATAGCCACAGGAGTACCGCCAAGGGTTTGAACAATCTTAGCCGAAAGACCGGTAGCCCTCACCTTTAATCCTGTCATATCTTCGAGATTACGCACAGCTTTTTTTGAGGCCAATATACCGGGACCATGGCCGTGGATATATAATACATGGGTGTCAGCCACTTCCTTGGGCTGATATTTTTTTACCATCTCAGTGGCGATTCGCGTGGCCACTAAACCATCAGGGTATCCAAGTGGAAGATCCAAGCCTTCAAGTAATGGAAAACGTCCGCGGGTATAGGCAAAACAACTCATACCTATATCGGAAATGCCGTTCACCACCCCATCATAACACTGAGGGGCTTTAGTGAGGGCGCCAGCCGGATACACGGTTATCTTGACCCGGCTGTTGGTCCGGGTTTCGATCTCTTTGGCCCAGTCTATGGCAGTTTTACATTGGATATGTGAGGGAGGAAAGAATATACTATAGGATAGTTCTATTACTTCCGGTGCTTCACTTTTATCTTGAGAATTTTTACGACATCCTCCTGAGCCGCAGATAATAAATAACCCTATGACCACAATGCATAAGGTCTTAAAAAAAGCATCTCTATACATATAAATACCCTTTCTCTTAAAGGTTAAAATAGGAAAAATCCAGTTGCTTAATTATTCATAATTTAAAAGATTAAATCAAGATTTCCCGGATAAAAAGAGGCTTCAGTTTGTTTCGCATAGAAAACTGCCTAAATACTCCCAAAATATGTGCATGTTGAAGAAAACTTTGTTATTTCCGGAAACACCAATATTTATCACATTGGCCCGCAATATAAAAAAGGTCAATGGCATCTTTGTCACAGGAATCTCCAGCAAGATCTCAAGCCGTTTGGCGCGATATTTAAATGGATCATTTTGAAATAGAGGGAATTATTTATCCGTCCTACCAGCATAGCAAAGATGGGCCCCCACTAAAAGTGGTGGTGTTAGAGTAGTGAACCGTGGGTACTCTGCTAAAGCAGAATCATGGAAAGAAGCCGAAGGAAAGGCTTACTTTGTGAAAGGATCTGATAAGGGTTACCTGAAAGTTTCTTTTTTTGGCCCCTTTTATGGTTCTTATATCGTTTTTGGATTGACCACGAGAATTACCAATATTCACTTGTATGCGGCCCCAACAAATCTTATTTATGGATTCTGGCAAGAAGCTCAATAATGAAAAAAGACACAAAATATACTCTTAGAGAAAGCAGCGGCATCGGGTTTCGACATCAGCAAACTGATATTTGTCGATCACGAAAAATCGCCTGACAATGCTAAGGACACAAGGCAAAAATTTAATATTTGGATTTAATTTTCGAGAGAGACAACCATACCTGTTCAAGAAGTCATCCGGTGATGGGCCAAATGCATCGAAAAATTTGCATCTGGAGAGTTTGTCAATTTTAGAAACGCCAGGTTAAAGGCCTTTTTTTTCGAACCATATAAATAATACTATTGAACCTGCGATACATAAGGGAATTATGAACCAATGGCTTATGCCCAAAACTTGAGGTAAAGTAATTTTCCCAAAATCACCCCATGTCAAAACGGTCTTTTTAAAAAATGGATAGACTTCTGCAAAAATGGCGGCCCCAACCAGCATCCCTAATATGCCCCATAATGCATCCCACCTACCTTCGCCTAAGGCCCCTGCAGAAGTGGCAGGACAATATCCCAACAACCCCCAGCCAATTCCAAAAATCAAGCCGCCTACTATATTTCCTCCAAGGATCGTCGATTTAATCGAGAGCTTGATAAAGCCCAGGTCGTGGAGTAGATATATTCCAACCATACCAACCAGGATGCTGGAAATCATGAATTTGATAATAGTCATGTCTATCAATCGAAGCACACCAAGCTGTTTGTCGTATCGGATTACCCTGGCTTTTTGAAGTAAAAACCCAAAGATAATACCTGTAATGAGTCCATAAATTAATAGATTCATAGGTGGTTGCCTCCTTTGTAAAGGATACGGGCAATTACAATACCCCCAATGAAAAAACAGACCAAAGCAATATAACCGCTAACCGCTAACTGAAGCGTACCGCTCAGTCCATGCCCACTTGGTCATCCACCGGCCAAACGCGCTCCGAATATAACTATAATCCCCCCCAAAAAGGCAATAATTGCCCGTTTTATTTTATTTACTCCGAATCTTTTTTCCCACATAGGAGGAACGGCAATAAGACTAAAGCTGTTAGAAGTTATTGCTGAGATAAACGCTCCAATAAGGACCCCCACAACAAACATGAACTGCCAATCGATTTTGGGCACCTCTGATTGGAAATAGGTCAGGCCTTTTACGTGTTCGGGACTAAAAATCTTTTCAATCAAACCGGACGTTCTGACAAAGGTAGTTGAAGCACCGAAATATTTTCCGGCGATCAGGACGGATAGAACAAGAACTACACCGCTTAACGCCCCGGAGATATAAGGGCTCCATCCCTTATCTTGAATTTCATTCATCCCTGAATCCCTCCTTTCAAAAAGAATGAAGCCCGGCGGCCTGCGAACATGCCGTCGGGCTTTCCCCTGATTTTTCCATGCGAGGGCAACTTCCTCTTGGATTAATTAGCCAATTTCATCAGAACTATCTCTCTTTGGTTTGACTGAAGGTATCCGCCTTTAATCAATAGAGATAAATGCCACAGGCAGAGCCGTTGCCATTTCAGTCGAAAAAATACGCACTGGACTGAGAGTACCCATCGGCGAGAAGCACAACCCGCTGTCCGACAATGCTGAATATTTCCAGACGGATATACTTCGCATTCGGCAATGCACAGACAATTGTCGTCGAAGGATTGAACGGGTTCGGATGGTTGCCCAGGCTGAACTCCGCCGGAATGGCGGTGTTCGGCCTGGCGCTTACACCGGGCCGCTCTACTCGCAGGCACTGGTTACAACGTTATCGCCCGGGTTATACGTATACGGCGCGAGAGTCACATCGGTGACCTCGAAGCACCACCCTCCGGCGCAATCTCTCGTCTTACCGGTCTCCATAAATGCTACACCGTTGTCGTTGGTGATCGCACTAAAGTCGCCGCTGACCGGGCCTGTTGCGCCCGCAGATACTGTTGCATTGGCTAATGGCTGTCCACTGCCGTCTACAATCGTGACGTAGCACTGACCACTGCAATTCGGGCCGGCAGTCTTGCGCGTGACCGTGATATCGGACACGTGCATCGTCTGCCCCGGAGGAATTACGGTAATGTAGCCTGCCTTGGTTTCGGTATCGGAACCGTAGGCGTTGGTAGCTGTCAATTCAACTATATATGTACCATCATTATTATAGGTATATTCCGGATTTTGCGCGGTCAATGTACCGGT
>JBLIRS010000139.1:0-8302 GCA_049472415.1 bacterium
TGCTGTGATAAGGGGAATTTACTCCCGTTGATGCTGTTTCATTTAAAGGAAGGATCTGCCAGATAGACTGTTTTGTCTGGTTCAGAAAATCGGCAAACCTGTATGCTTCCGGCCCCAGATCCCCTATTCCATGGGTCGAAGGTAGAGATGAAATATGTAATAAAACTCCGCACTTTCTTTCAGTCATAAATCGATTCCTGTTATTAATAATGAATGACCAATGATAATAGATAAAAACAATCTTTACAAACCTGTTTAAAAACTGCTTAAAAAACCATGCTGTTTTAAAAAAAATTTAATTTGGATATAATAAATATCTCTGTTATTCAAGCGTATTGGGAAAATAAAAAATCTCCAGGATATCATCCTGCTAAACCATTATTAAATTTTTCCGGAATTATCCCGGAATTATCTTTGAATAGATGAAAAAAAAATATTCAACCCGTTTTTTATTTATCGTCTCTTTTGTGATAAGTATTAGCATCCTTGGCGCCATATTATTTTTCACTGTAGGTCCAAAAACCTGGGAGGCCCTTCAACAAATTCATCTACGATATATATTCCTTTCATTTATCCTGGGTTTACTTTTTAATTCATTTGATTCGGTCAGGATAAAGATACTCTGCCGGGCATTTGGATATCATCTGCCTTTTTGGGAAGGTTTAAAAACCGTTTTTGCGTATAATTTTCTGGCAAATGTCACGCCTTCCGCCATGGGCGGAGAGCCTATCCTGATCTATAAGCTGATAGAAAAAACAGGGATGGATACCGAAAAGGCAACTACCATTGCCATAGTGAGGGGGATATTACTGATCCTTATCATTTCTATCTGTGGTCCCGCCATTCTGTTTTTCCATCGCGAATATCTCAAGACATCCCTTTTAAAACACCTATTCGATTATGTCAGCATTTTGTTTCTGATCATTATAGGAATTATCATATACGGATTTTTCAATCTGAATAAGCTCCACAGCCTCTTGGAAAGGATCATCGGCTTTTTTCAAAAATATCGGCTTTTCCGCAAGCATACTAATCCCCAGGACTGGGCCAGACATGTCTTTAATTGGCTTGAAAAATTTATAGCCTCTTTTAAATATCTGTTTCAACACCAGAAGGTAAGCATCATCTACACCGCTTTTTTCACGATTCTTACCCTTTTTGCCAATTATTCCATCGCATATGTCTTAATCAAGGGATTGGGATATGATATCGATTTCTTAGAGGTATTATCAATACAGATCATTTTGTATTTTCTCCTTTATCTGACACCAACCCCGGGAGGGAGCGGATTTGCCGAAGGCGGATTCTATCTGCTGTTTTATAATCTTATTCCCCAGCACCTCATTGGAATTCTATTGGTGCTCTGGAGGTTCTTTATAGCCTATCTGTGGGTCATCGCCGGCTGGTTTGTAATCATCAAGGGTTTTGGCTTCAAGGGCCTGGAAGAAATCAAGGAAAAGATCCATGTTTCCTGATCTCTTTAACCCACATCTTTACCATGCCCGAAAATATGTCTTTGTTATATAATAAAGATATATTTTTTATCCGGATGTCTTCAGGTTGACAGGAAGCCCGTTGATACGGACCTGCCTTTTTCTATATACAGCCTTTGAGAGCAGGATGCCTACTTCGTAAAGGATTGTGAGAGGTATCCCCATAAGTAGCTGCGTAATCACATCCGGAGGGGTAAGTATGGCAGACAGAATGAAAATGATCAATACGGCATATTTACGGTATCGTATTAACAAAGAAGGCTCGATTATTCCGATCTTTGTGAGAAAAAGCATGATGAGGGGGAGTTCAAAGACGAATCCGAATATGCCAAGAAAGACCAATGACAGAGTGACATAATAATCAACACTAAGTCTTGGCGTAAGTGAGGCAGTTTTATAGTTAATAAGGAAGCCGATTCCGTAAGGGATGATCAGGAAGTAACAAAATACAACTCCAAGCACGAAAAAAAAGAGGGCAAAAACCAGGAACAGGAGGAAGGAGCTTCGCGACTTTTCCCTGACAATAGGTTTAATGAGTTCCCATACGTGGTAGAGGATGAAAGGCAGGGAAAAAATAAGGGCTGCGAAAAAGGCGAGTTTGATGTGCACGAAAAACGGCTCAGTCGGCCTAAGGAAGACAAGGGTCTGATCTTTCAGGGGTGCACGTATGATTTGCAGGATATTTTCAGACAGAGAAAAGCATATCAGAAAGAGAACAAATAAGAAGACAGCAATCCTGATCAGTCTGCGGCGAATATCATCTAGCTGTTTGATAAATGCAGTTTTATTATCCCAAGGAAAAGTCTTTATTGGCATATAATAGGAATGGCAAGCACCTGCTTCTTTCACTTTTTTTAAAATAGATTATATATAATATAATATTTTATAATATTTTGGATTTAGAATCAATATCAATATTGATGCCCGGGTAATGCAAAAAAAACGAAATGTATGCCAGGAGGCACATTTTTTTGATTGTCCTGTTTGGGCTGTAGTTGTTGAGGCAAGAAGGATAAGGAGATTTCGCTCGGGATATTTTTGCAATACCATCAGGTCTGTTAGTCTAATTTTTCAAACAAAATTATCTTCATGGTCAGATTTTTCTGTCTGATATTAAAAACCTGCCGTCTGTAGAGGTAATTTCGGATATGGTACAATTTTGCATAAACATTATATAGTAAGTTAAGGAATTTTATTGCATTTATCCAGTAATACGGATTCAGCCCCAATGGATTTAAGACCGATTTCCTTGAAGAATACCTTATCCAGAAATAATAATAGCCGGCAAAGCCCTACCCTGCTGGATTATGCCTATACCAGTGCACCTATTGATGTCCTGTTTGAGAGATTCAATACCTCACTAAAGGGGCTCTCAGAAGAAGAGGCTGAAAAGCGTCTGGCTGAATACGGGTATAATCAGCCTGCCAGGAAAAAAAAGAGGACCATACTCTTTCAAATAGTTTCCAAATTTGTCAATCCCCTGGTTATTGTCCTGCTGATTATCGCAGGATTTTCATTATTCTTAGGCGAGAAGATCAGCGCCTTATTAGTTACCCTTATGGCAGTTATCAGTATTTTTCTTTCTTTTATACAGGAATACAGGGCAGGCAAGGAAGCGGAAAGACTCAGTGAAATGGTCCGAACCACAGCCACGGTCTACAGGGATGGAAAGGCCAAAGAGATCAAGATTCGGGCGATTGTACCCGGAGATATTATTGATTTATTCGCCGGTGATATGATACCCGCCGACATGAGGATCATATCCTGTAAAGATCTCTTTATTAATCAGGCATCATTAACAGGTGAGTCATTTCCCATCGAGAAAACCTCCGGCCCGGTACAGGTCCAAAGCAAGACTATATCGGATCTATCCAATATTCTATTCATGGGATCAAGCGTAGTGAGCGGAACTGCCCTGGCCCTGGTTATAAAGACAGGCATCTCGACCCAGTTTGGTGAATTATCGCGAAGATTGGCTACTATGCGGATAGAAACCAATTTTGATAAAGGTATTCGTAAATTTACCTGGGTGATGATACGGTTCATGCTTTTATTAGTAGTTGTTATCTTTGAGATTAATCTGGTCTTAAAAGGTGATCTGATATCGGCCTTTCTTTTTTCGCTGGCCGTTGCCGTAGGGCTCACACCCCAAATGCTGCCCATGATCGTTGCCATAAATCTGTCCAAGGGGGCGATCTCCATGTGTAAAAAAAAGGTGATTGTCAAGCGCCTGAACTCCATCCAGAATTTTGGAGCTATGGATATACTTTGTACAGACAAAACAGGAACCCTTACCATGGATGATATAGTGCTGGAAAAACACTGCGACGTGGCAAGGAAAGAGGATGAGGACGTGTTGCGGTTTGCCTATATAAACAGTTATTATCAGACCGGCCTAAAAAATCTCTTAGACAGGGCAATACTGAAGCATGAGGATGTATTAGTCGAACACTTTAAAAAAATTGATGAAATCCCCTTTGACTTTTCAAGGAAGATAATGTCGGTGGTGGTTGAAATGGATGGTAAACATAGATTCATATCAAAAGGGGCACCTGAGGAGATCTTCAAAAAATGTTCTCAGTATGAATTGGATGATGAGATCATGGAAATGGATAAATTATTGCTGACCGATCTGAAGATAGAGGTAAATTATCTAAGTGCGGAAGGCTACCGGGTACTGGCCATTGCCTATAAAGATATTGCCCAAAAGAAAGAGGTATACTGCAAGAATGATGAGAGCGACATGATCCTCAAGGGATATGTTGCTTTCCTTGATCCCCCCAAACCCACTGTGAAAACAACCATCCAGAAATTGAATAACCTCGGCATCGAATTAAAGGTTTTAACCGGGGATAATGAGCTGGTTACCAGAAAGATATGCAGTGAAGTCGGCCTTGATGTAAGAGGCATGGCCACCGGGGATAAGATTGATGCCCTAAATGACCAGGAACTCTATGAACTGGTTAAAAATACCGATGTCTTTGCCCGGCTTTCCCCCTTTCAGAAGGAGAGGGTGATCAATGCCCTCCGGACCCATAATCACATCGTGGGCTACCTTGGCGACGGCATAAATGATGCCCTGGCCTTAAAGGCTGCTGATGTTGGGATCTCGGTAGATAATGCCGTGGATATTGCCAAGGAATCGGCGGATATTATCCTGCTGAAAAAGAGTCTCCTGGTACTTGAAGATGGTGTCATAGAGGGCAGGAAGATATTTGGCAATATCGTCAAATACATTAAGATGGGGTCAAGCTCTAATCTGGGGAATATGCTTAGTATGACAGGGGCAAGCATATTCCTGCCATTTCTCCCTATGGCCCCGATACAGATTCTTCTGAATAATTTTCTCTATGACCTCTCCCAGGCTGCCATACCAACAGATAATGTTGACCAGGAATATATCACTAAGCCAAGACCATGGAATGTGGATGCTATCAAAAAATTTATGGTCATTTTTGGCCCGGTCAGCTCATTATTCGATTTTATTACCTTTGGGGTGCTCTATTTCATTTTCCGCTCTCCTGAACCGGTCTTTCATACCGGCTGGTTTCTGGAATCCCTATGCACTCAGACCCTGGTAATATATGTAATCCGTACCGGCAAGATCCCCTTTATTGAGAGTAAGCCAAGTCTGGCCTTGATGATGACCTCTATTTTTATAATCACAGGAGGATTAATACTGCCATTCTCCCCCCTGGCCGGTCCCTTTGGCTTTGTGATCCCGCCGCCCGGCTACTTCCTGGCACTTGTGCTCATTACCATTTCTTATTTAATCTCCATTCAGGGGGTTAAACGATGGTTCGTTAAAAAATATGGTTATGCATAGCAGGCTGCTGAAAAAACAATATAAAACAAAAAAATAAATATTTTTTTATCAAACAATGTTTGATTTTGAATTTGACATTTATTGTTTGAAGCTGTAATATAACCTTTATAAAGATTTGTTTTAGCTATAACAAGCTTTATTGTATTTAGAATAAAATAAAATAGTGTTTTATTATTAAATACCGGTCTAATAAAAAACCACCGAAAACCGCATTTATATTTTCCCATGAAAGGCTCTTAGTGAAATGGTCCAGGAGTTTTTGCAGGAGTATTCCAGTGTCGCAATCTTCGCCACAGTCGGATTTTTATATATTATCTTTGTTTTTATTCTGAATAGAATTCTTGCCCCTCATCATCCTTCAAGGGAAAAATCATTCCCCTATGAGTGTGGTCTTGTTCCGGTTGGCGAACCATGGGGACAATTGAATATTCGATATTATATCTTTGCACTCCTGTTTGTGTTTTTTGACGTGGAAACCGTATTCATGTATCCATGGGCAGTGGTCTTTCGGGAAATGGGATGGGCGGCTTTTTTTGAAATGTTTACCTTCATTTTCATCATTACCCTTGGGCTCATTTATGCATGGAAAAAGGATGTATTAAGATGGGTTTGAAAAGATGACACATAGGCACGATCAACCTCTCATCAAATTTGATCGTACCATTCGTTCACCGAAGAGAGAATATGATATTTTAACTGGGACCATAGAGCTGGTGCGGGGCTGGGCACGAAAGTCATCCCTTTTTCTCCTTATCTTTGGGACCGCCTGCTGTGCATTTGAGATGCTTGCTACAGGCTCTTCGACTTACGATTTTAACGAGAGAAGCGGCATGTTGCCCAGGGCAACCCCGAAGCAGGCGGATTTAATAATTGTAGCAGGGACAATCACCCATAAAATGGCGCCTGTAGTAAAACGGCTCTATGGGATGATGCCGGAGCCTAAATGGGTGATCTCACTGGGAAGCTGTGCCAATACCGGAGGGCCATTCAGGGATTCATATAATGTCTTGCGTGGTGTGGATAGGATCCTGCCTGTAGATGTCTATGTCCCGGGTTGTCCGCCAAGGCCTGAGGCATTGATGAACGGGGTTGTAAAATTGCAGGAAAAGATTATGAAAGAGTCAATGGATGCTTTTCGCTCCGGCTGGGGGATAAAGTGATTACGGACGGAAGAGAGGATGAAATAACAAAAAGCCCTGAAAAAAAGTTTACACCCGAAGAAATAAAGTCAATAGTTGAAAAGAAGTTATCCAATAAGACTGAAGATGCAACAATTATAAACAGACAATTGGCCCTTTGGGTTAAACCTGAAAATCTGCTTGAGGTGTGCAGGTTTCTTAAGGAATCCGAATTGGACTTCGGCCATCCCAGTTGTTTAAGTGGCGTTGATAGAAGAGAGTACCTGGAAGTAGTCTATCATCTCTATTCAATTACCAGAAGACATAAGATTACGGTCAAGGTAAGGGTCTCCTGTGAGGAGCCCATGGTCCCCTCTTTACACTCAATCTATAAAGGGGTTGATTGGCATGAGAGGGAGGCGGCTGAAATGTTCGGAATTGTTTTCCAGGGACATCCGGATCCACGGCATTTACTTTTGGATGAGGATGTTAAAGGTCATCCATTACGAAAGAATTTTGCAGCGCATCATAGAAAAGAAACAAATCCTTAATTTTTAATGGCGGACAATTAGATGATTGTAACCGAAACAACGCAGTTTTTAAATATGGGACCGCAGCATCCCAGTACACATGGGGTGTTTCGCATGATGCTGCAATTGGATGGTGAAAGAGTGGTGAAGTGCCAGCCTCACCTTGGTTATTTACATCGGGGGATAGAAAAATTGGCTGAAAAACGTTTATATCCTCACATTATTCCCCTCACCGATCGACTTCACTATGTAAATGCCTTCCAAAATGAACTGACCTATTGTCTTGCCGTTGAGGACCTTATGGGGATCGAGGTCCCCCGGAGGGCTCAATATATCCGCGTAATGCTTGCGGAATTGTCCCGTATACAGAATCACATGATATTTTTTGGCGCACTGGGTATGGATCTTGGCGCTCTCACACCTTTCTTTTACGGCTTTAAAGACAGGGAGACGATCCTGGGTTTTTTTGAAGAAATTTCGGGTGCCAGGCTTACCTTTAATTATATGCGCTTTGGCGGTTTAAAAGCGGACCTTCCGGATGGGGTCCTGGATCGAATCTATGAGTTTACAGGGGAAATCCCCTCCATAGTTGATGAATATGACAATCTTTTCTCAGGCAATGAGATATTCCAGGCCAGAATGAAGGGGATTTCCATACTTTCAAAAGATCTGGCGATAAATCTCGGCATTACCGGACCTGTCCTGCGCAGCACAGGTATCCCCTTTGACCTCCGAAAAGATGATCCCTATTCATCCTATGAAGAGTTTGATTTTTCTATACCAACGGGGAAAATAGGCGATAATCTGGACCGCTATACCATACGCCTGCAAGAAATCATGGAGTCGAACAAGATTGTCCGCCAGGCGATAGAGAGGATGCCTTCCGGCCAGATTGCCGCAAAGGTGCCAAGGGTAGTCAAGATAGATGGGGAAGGATACTTTCGTACAGAAACCTCGCTGGGGGAACAGGGTGTTTATATAATCGGCAATGGGAATGAGACCCCTTACAGGGTGAAATTCCGCAGCCCCGCCTTTGTAAACCTTCAGATGCTTCAATATGTCCTGCCGGGGGTATTGATTGCGGACGTGATTGCAACCTTCAGCACGATTGATATCTGCATGGGGGAGGTGGATCGCTAAATATGGGGCTCTGGTTACAGGTATTGTATGCCGTTGTAATGCTCATAAGCATCCTGCTTATTTTACTTGCCACTATGTGGCTGGAGAGGAAGACTCTGGCCCATTTTCAATTTCGTATGGGTCCCATGAGAACCGGTTATCACGGCTTGCTTCAACCTATTGCTGATGCCATAAAGATGATGGCCAAGGAGATGA
>JBLIRS010000014.1:0-20174 GCA_049472415.1 bacterium
AGTAGGTAATCACGTTACCGAACTTGCGGCGGCACTGGAGAGAAAAGGGCACGAAACACATGTCTTTACCAGGATAGGACCGGGGCAGATCCATTATGAGGTGATAGACGGGGTCCATTACCACCGTTGCCCTTTCAATCTGAATCGAAATTTTGTTGAAGAAATTAATGAGATGTGTCGCTCTTTTGTTTACCATTTTTTCCAGACAGAGGATTATATCGGGCCATTTGATATCATTCACGCGCACGACTGGTTGGCTTCTAATGCAGTTGTATGGATAAAATCAGGAAGGGGAAGAAAGTCTGTTTTAACCATTCATTCAACGGAATATGGACGATGCGGGAACAAATTTTATGGCGGACAATCAGCCATTATCAGGGATCACGAAAAACACGGAACCTATTGTGCAGACCAGGTCATTGCAGTCTCGCAGGCCCTAAAGAATGAAATCCTATGGATGTATAGTCTTCCGGATTGGAAGGTGGATGTCGTGTATAATGGGGTCAATGTGCACAATTTTGATGGATCAATAGATCCAGGTAAAGTTAAGGTAAGATACGGAGTTGGTCCCATGGATCCTACAATACTGTTTGCCGGTCGGATTGTACATCAAAAAGGACCTGATCTATTGATCGAAGCCATACCTTCCATACTGAAATATTTTTCCAATGCCAGGTTTGTTTTCGCCGGAGATGGGGATATGAGAATGGGATTGGAGCGTAGAGCCCATACATTGGGCATTTCTCATGCAACTCGTTTTTTGGGTTATAAGAATGGAGAAGAACTCAAAGATCTCTTTAAGGCATGTGATTTGGTATGTGTTCCAAGCAGGAATGAACCATTCGGAATTGTTATTCTGGAGGCATGGAGTGCGGGAAAACCGGTTGTTACAACAAGTAATGGCGGTCCTGCAGAATTTGTCTGGCATGATGTTACAGGTTTGAAGATCTTTGATTATCCGGATTCCGTTGCATGGGGAATCGGTTCTCTCCTTGCTAAACTCGATCATGCTCGATGGATGGGCAGGAATGGAAGGATCGCCGCAGAGACTGCATTTTCCTGGGATAGTATTTCTGAACAGGTGTTGAAGGTTTACGAAAAATGAAATACATTCTCATTCACTTATAAAAGTGTATTTAGCCCAAAAACCAGGATTGGATGTGAAAGCTAAAAAGGACTTATTGTTTTGGGAGACATACCTGGAACTCACCGTTGTATAAGCAGACAGCCGGTCAGGATCATTTTAAGACAGATTGGTGATATTTTGTTTTAGGGCGGGCCCTTAAGCAAGGCCAAAGCTGTCTATCCCGCAAATAATGATCACGTCAATGACGCGATGAACAAAGGAGAATCCTGTGCCGGACGATGACAAAGCACATTTTCCTCGTAAATATAATGAAAATTATCTGTATCTTCTTGAAGTAGATCCTACTCATATCCATGCATGTTGGGAGATAATGCCGGATTGCATCCCTGACCAAATCTTAAAAAGATGCTTGAGCAACAAAGATTTTTGGTTGAAAATCTATTGTAGCTTAAGAGACCGTCATACTTTTTGTGTTGATTTAAATGTTCAGGGATTGATAAATGACTGGTTTGTTGAGATTGAAAGTCCGTTGACCAGATGTCATGCGGAATTAGGATACAAAGACCCGGGAGAGGAAAAGTTTATTTCTCTTTGCCGTTCTAATAATCTGGATGTCATCCTGGAAAAAGAATTTTCAGACTATTCAACAGAAAAGAAAAAACAAAGCCATGTCAGTTCCAATGAATTTCTGGAGAAACAAAAGGATATAAATCCGTTTATCGTTGATACGGAAAAAAAGGAAAAAAAGCATCCTATGGAATTTATTACAGAAAAGGATATCAAAGATCATTATCGTTTACTGTCAGAAAATAGGATTTTTAATCCGGGATACTCTCCCTGGAAATCGATCCTGGAAAGGATAAATTCAGCAGAAGCCTTGAGGGTATTAAAGCCTTCCGTCCCTGTAAACTTATGTAAACAGAATTATTCCCCATCCGAAACTGATTCAAGTTATTCAAGCTATTGGTCTGCAACCTTTTCTTATTCCCCGATCCCCAAAATAGATAAAGACAAGTGAGTAAGGCCTTCTTTATTCTGGTTCTCCACGCTCACATGCCTTATGTGCTGGATATAAGGTTTGAAAATACCCTTGAAGAAAGATGGTTGCATGAGGCGGTAGCCGATTGCTATCTAAGGCTTATTCAGACATTCGATCGTTTAATGGCGGACGGGATACCCTTTGGCCTGACCATATCATTAAGTCCCGTATTGCTTGCTCAGTTGGAAAATCCTCTGTTTATAAAACGTTTTATTAAATATTTGAACATTCAGATCGATCTGACAGAGAAGGAGATCTTCCGTACAAGAAGGGTCCCGGAGCTTGCCCCTCTTGCATTGATGTATAACGGATATTATAAAGATGCCCTGCGCACCTTTGAAGAAAGATGTAATTGCGACATTATTCAGACCTTTAAGTCATTTCAGGATATTGGGGCGCTGGAAATCATCACCTGTACGGCCACCCATGGCTATCTTCCGCTTTTAAGGCCGGCACTGTCCGGGATCAGGGCGCAGGTGACTGTGGCAAAAAAAGAATATAAAAGGATCTTTGGCAGAACATTATCAGGCTTATGGCTTCCGGAGTGTGGTTATTACCCCGGTCTGGATACTTTTCTTCTCCGGGCAGGTATTAGATATACCTTTCTTGATACCCATACTATCCAATCTTCCCAACCTATTCCTGAATATGGCGTCTACGCCCCCATCATCTCCCCTGCAGGGATGGTTGCATTCGGCAGGGATGTCCACGCTGCCAAGGAAGTATGGAGCTCCACGGACGGCTATCCGGGTGATTACGATTACAGGGACTTTTATAGAGATATAGGATTTGATTTGGATCTTGATTATGTGGGGGCATATCTTCCCGGCGAGGCCCGTTCCTATACGGGTTTAAAATACTATAGGACTAAAAAAGACATAGGACAAAATCGGATTTATCTGCCGGAGATTGCCGAACGAAAGGTCTCTATTCATGCGGATGATTTTTTGGCCCACAGGCTAAAGCAGGTTAGGGACCTTTCCCTGTCTATGGGATTTCCGCCTGTCATCTGTGCTCTTTATGATGCCGAGCTATTTGGACACTGGTGGTTTGAGGGCCCCTTATGGCTGGAAATGCTTTTTCGGAAAATTTTTGAATGTGGCGAATATTTTACGCCCGTTAAGCCGAGCGATTATTTAAGACAAAAGCCAATACTCCAGAGATCTCAACCTCCGGCTGGGAGCTGGGGATGGAAAGGGTATAACGAGGTCTGGGTTAATGAAAAGAATAGTTGGGTTTATCCTCATTTATTCAAGGCTGCGGAGAAAATGGAAGCCCTGGCTGTAAAATCAGGATGGAATGTCGTGGAGGAAAAGGCGCTTAACCAGGCAGGGAAGGAACTGCTTCTCGCTCAGAGTAGTGATTGGACTTTTATCCTGCACAATGAAACCCTTTCAGAATATGCCACTAAAAGGATCAAGGAGCATCTTGGGAGGTTCTGGAAGCTTATACAACAGATCGAGACTTGTGCAATCAAAGAGGATTGGCTACAGGAAATAGAGAAACAGGATAATATCTTCCCTTCGTTTGATTATAAGGATTTTCTATATTTTTAAAAAACAAATTCATACATAATTTTTTGACATGAAAAATGGTTAGTGGATGTAATTCCTATATTTAAAGCAGCATAAAGAAGTGGACTTGTAAATTTTTTTTTTCCATTTAAAATAGGATCGAAAAAACAGGAAGCTTCTTCTTTGAAATAAATTAAAAATGAGAGTAATATACTAATTTTTCAAGCCAATTTGAGTTGATAATAAATGATTGTAAGTTTTGGGGGCCCTGATTTCTGAAAAGGGGGTGAGTACTAACTAATTTTAAATAATATATACTGTTAAGGTAGCAACTATTTAGCAATCGAGGCCGGTTTTCTTTTTTATTTCCTTGTTTGAAGAAAATGGAGTAGTCATCCCTTTGAAGTAGGAGGAATAAAGATGAAAAACCCAAGAAAATTTTTATCAGTAATCTGTTTTATAGGTCTTCTTAGTTTTATTTTCAGCATCTTAATTTTAACCCCGAAGATTACTTTTGCCGAAGGGGCGGAAGAGGTAGCATCTGAGGCATTAGCTGAAGCAAAGATCAATATCAATAATGCAACACAAGAAGAATTGGCACAATTAAAAGGAGTTGGTGAAAAATTAGCGGCGCGTATTATTGAGTATAGAGATCAACATGGACCTTTTGAAAAAATCGAGGATATCCTTAAGGTGAAAGGTTTGGGGGAAAAGTTTTTAGAGGAGAATCACGACCGGATAACCGTCGGAGAAGAAGCCATGGAAGAGGCATTGCCTGATATACATACAGAGGAGTAAAAAATCGTTTTTTTGCTAAGAAATAACCAAATCTGAGTAAATAAACAGATTGATAATGACAAAATGACAAATGTCATATATATAAAGGAAACCGGCCTTTTATAAATCTCAAATTTTTTGGCTTACATTGTTGTATAAGGATATTTTTTTATCTGTTTTTCCTCAAATCCGGCTTTATTTACACAGTATCCTTTTGCCGGAAAATTTTTTTTCAAATATATGTTTTGCAGCCATAATCCCATCCATATTGGGAAAAGTTTATGAAATTAAGTGATATTTTTCCCAGTAATGAACAAATAAAACTTTTACAGGGAATAGAAAGCGATCTGTTACGCCGCAGGCGGGCAGGAAATATTGGTATGATCGCAGCTTTATCCGCGGCTATCTTTCAAATTATTTTAGGATTAAGCACCAAAGGAAACTATCTTGAAACCATTGGGAACCTATTCTCACGATTTGCTTCCGGAGAATGGTCCATATTGTTGAGCGATGAGTTTATCGGAATAGGCGTTCTTATAGCGGGGATCGGAATCTATTTATTGTTCAGATGGACGCGGTTCATGCTAAGAGACTCTGTGGAGCCTTTTCATTATACATTTTGGATTAAACCTTTTGAGAGAGTCCAGGAAACTCCTGACAAAAGATTTGAAATCAAAGGTGAAGACCGGTTTCACCTCTTGCATCACGATCTGAATGAAAAGCTGAATGAAAGGATTCGAAGGGTATCCCTGCTTGATGAGGATAATCTGGACCCCGGAACCAGAGAAAGTCTATTCTCGCACATCCATATAAGCGGGCATTATGCCATAAGGGAAGAAAGAGGGGATAAAGACGAGGCTGAATGGGTGATACATGTGATGCCCTGCATCCGGATAGGTCCGAAGGGCAAACCCACTACCTTGGCACATCCGGTTAAGTACACTTTGATTAAGAATGAAAATGCAACCAGACAGAAGGATACTAGTCATGGAAGAACTATATACACCCTGGATCCGGGCGAATATAATCAAATTGTAAATCGTGTGTATTCCAGTATTGCTACTGAAGTTTACAGAAAGATTAAAACGGATGTGAAAAGAAAGATCAGCCTGTTTCCAACTCCGTATCTGCGCGCGGTTGCACTTTTTCATGAGGCGGAGGACTTCTCCAGGTCTAATACTATAGATGCCTATGACCATGCCATAGAGTTATACAGAGAATCATTGCGATATTTCAATATAATGAATATCGGATTTATAACAGAATTGCTTATAAGATTTTCTGTGCTGCTCTGGCGGTATGAAGTCAAATTCCTAAGTATGTGGGCAAAGGTAGAGATAGGTTATGCTAAATGTCTGATATACAGAAGGCAAATTTCCGCTTTGTCAGGTCGTTACAGGAACCCGTTATTTGAGATTCCGGATAGAATAGGGAATGTGATCAATAACTTTGATCAGATATTCAACAGGATCAATCCTAAATGGAAATTATCAAAGCTCCCATCAAATATGTCTGAAAACAAAAGGATAAGAGAAAGGAATCGTTTGAATACACTTATGGCCTTTCTTGTTTTTCCAAAGGATTCATGGCTGAGATATGTCTTTTTTCGGCCCGTAAGCTCTTCGTTTGAGAATGAAAAAAGTATACTTTTTAATGCCTATTTGGTTAATGCCTTGGCCCTTTATTTTTTGGATGCAGTGGAGAAGGCAAAAGAGAATCTTAAAAATGCCAAGGCGGTCGATCCGCAGAAGAGTGAGAAAAATGCCCTTTTTATGTTAACAGACGGGGCAATTGAGCCTGATATAGACAAAGAGATTTCACTTTTTCAAAAGGCTACGGAGATTGCACCGCAATTTCAGATTGCGCAATACTTATTGGCCTACTATTCTGAAAGGCGGTTCAGAAGGCAGAACGAGTATACCATATCAAGGTCAAATAGCGTGATGAATGAGTATGACCGTAGTCTGAAGATAAACCCGGGAAATATTTCCGCCATAGCGGCACAGGGATATCTACTATGGCTTTTGGAGGATTCGGATCAATCTTGGAAAAAATTTATCGAGGGCTGCGAAAACAAGGCCGTTGCTCGCGAGACCTTTATCGGAGAACTTAATTATGGGTTGGCCAGGATCGCAGCGGAAAGAGGCGATTTCGACAAGGGTTACGATCTATATAATGAGGCCATTTCTGTTGATCCCGGGATTTGTGCCTATTCGACGCTTAATTTTTCAGCTCCGATCAGCAGCTATATAACCACATCTTATTATGATTATATTGATACCGCGATGCTGAAACGTTACGAAAGATTTAAAATAAATGTGGAAAAGAAAATCAAAGCCCTTGAAAGGACTTCCGAAGGAAAATATACAGAATATATAGAAAACAAAAAAAGGAGAGAATTTTCCGAAGAGACGATTGATGTTGTTTCGAGCTTCGTGCTTAACGATTACGGCAACGCATGTCTGAACTATTTTCATCGCTTTGGATACTCCGAAAAATTAGAAGAAGCAATAGAGAGTTTTGAAGAGGCAATAAGAAGAAATCCAAAGAATTTTGTGGCATATTATAATCTTCAAAATGCTTGCACGTGGCGAGGAGATCAAAGCAAGGACATATCAGCTTATATGGACAAGGCAGAGAAGCTTGCTCCCTCCTGGCCCGAATTGCTTATTGCGTCAGCGGAATTACAGTTATTTCAGATTCAGGAATCTATCAAAAAGAAAACCAAGGAGCTTGAAAAGGCCAATAAAAGATTTTCAGATCAAATGCCTCAATCCGGAAAGGTGCCTGAAGATTCTTATTTCATAACAAGTTCGCCCCAGGGACAACCAAAAGAAAAGCTGAATTCAAGAAAAGTTAAAACTGATAACGAAGGGGGAGATCAGCATCCTATATTAATCACTCTTGAAAATGAAGTAAATGTATTGCGTGAAAAATTAAAGAACGAGGTGTTTGAAAAGATTACAGAATTAATGGAACAAACGAAATTGTCAGCTTTATTCGAAGGTTTGAAAATTAACTATGATGGAAGAGGAATAGAAAAAATAATTAATTACAGGATTGAAGTTGATAGATTGGACGAAAATGATATAAAGGCCCTAAAAGTCTGGGCGCGTGTTTTTTCCAGCACCGCCATAGATGTCTCTGAAAAACTATGTCATTATATCCAGAAATATTATCCTGACGATTTCGACGCGAATCTGATTCTTTATAATATCTATAATCAATTGAAAAAATCAGAGGCTAAATCAGCTTGTCGTAATAAAATAAAAATAGTCATAGAGAATTGGCTGGCCCAGGACCCTACTAATCATGCTTCTTTGACCTGGATAAGGGAGTATTTTGATTTCGATTCACGGGTTAAGATTTTAAATAGGGCTATTGATTTTGATAGAAATAATCATGTCTATCATAATATGTTAGGAAACGATTATTTTGACCAGCATGATTGGCAACAAGCTGTTGTAAAGTATAAAGATGCTGTAGGTATTAATCCGAAGATCGCTGTTTATCATGCAAACATGGGTGCTGCTTACAGGGAGATGGAAGAATGGGATAAGGCTGAGGAGGAATATAAAAAGGCGATAGATCTTGAGTCCCGGAAGGTTGGTTATTTTAAAAAAAGCGGAGATTCTAAAAAGGGAGATTATTTTAACGGATTGGGTAACATATATTTTGGAAGGAAAGAGTATCGGAAGGCGATTGAGAATTATAAAAAGGCCCTAAGAGTAACCCCGGAAATGGCCGTTTGTCATTCAAACATTGCTCTTGCGTACCGTAATCTAAAGGAATGGGATAAGGCTGAGAAGGAATATAATCGGGCAATAGAGCTGGAGCCGGAAAATGGTGGATATTTCAATAGTTTGGGCAATATGCATTTTGGAAGGAAAGAGTTTAGAAAGGCGATTGAGAATTATGAAAAGGCTATAAAAATCAAACCGGAAGTCAGTGTTTATCATTTAAATCTTGGTGATTCATATAGTGAGTTAAAGGAATGGGATAAGGCCGAAGAGGGATATACGAGGGCGATAGAGTTGGAGCCAAAAAATGGTGGTTATTTCAACAGCATAGGTAATATGTATTTCGATAAGGGAGAGTATCCGAAGGCGATTGAGAATTATGAAAAGGCCATTAAAATTGACCCGGGAAAGGCTGTTTATCATTCAAATATTGCCCTTGCGTACCGTAATCTAAAGGAATGGGATAAGGCTGAGGCAGAATATAAAAGGGCAATAGATCTTGATCCTGAAAAGGATGGGTGTTTAAATGGTTTGGGTAACATATATTTTGGAAAGGGAGAGTATCGGAAGGCCATTGAGAGTTATGAAAGGGCCATAAAAATCAAACCCGATGTCAGTGTTTATCATTTAAACCTTGGCGATGCTCACAATGAGCTAAAAGAGTGGGATAAGGCCGAGGAAGAATATAAAAGGCTGATGGATCTTGATCCGGAAAACGATGGATATTTAAATGGTTTGGGCACCATATACTTTGGCAAGGGAGAGTATTTTAAGGCGATTGAGAATTATAAAAAGGCCATAAAAATTAAACCCGAAGTCATTATCTATCATTTGAACCTTGCTGAATCTTACAAAAACTTAAAGATTTGGGATAAGGCTGAGGAAGAATACAAAAAAACATTAAAGATCGAGCCGGAAAACAGTGATATTTTTAACAGGCTGGGGAACATGTATTTGGTAAAAGGGAATCTTAGAAAGGCAGTTGAGAATTATGAAAAGGCTTTACAAATCAATCCAAAAACGGCTGTCTATCATTTAAATATTGGTGAAGCTTACAAAGAGCTGAAAGAGTGGAAAAAGGCAGAAGAGCAATTTAAAAAGGCAATGGATCTCGAACCGCAGAGCGGAAATGTTTTTAATGGACTGGGCAACATGTATTTTAACAAGGGAGATTATCGTAAAGCAATTGAAAATTATAAAGAGGCTGTAAAAATAGACCCGGGATCAGCAATTTATCATTCAAACCTCGGCACTGCTTTCAAGGAGCGGAAAAAGTGGAAAAGGGCTGAGAAGGAGTATAAAAAGGCGGTGGTTCTCGATCCGAAAAACAGCAAAACTTTAAACCTCATTGGTAACATGTACTTTGGAAAGGGAGATTATACCAAGGCGATTGAGAATTATGAAAAAGCTCTTGAAATCAATCCAGAAATAGCAGTTTATCATTCAAATATCTCCTTAGCCTGGGAATATAAAAGTCTTACCGGTGAAAGATTAAACGCGCTGGAAAATGCTGTATCCGCATTACAAAAGGCTTGTGAATTGGAGCCGGAAAACGTCGAATATTCTGAAAGAATAAAAAAACTAAGGGAAAAAAAGATTTAGTTCTGTCATATTCTGCATCTTTCGTCCAGCCAGGATTTCAGGACCGTGTTATTATCGGGAGTCTCACCAATGGCCTCCTGCCAGACCTCCGGGGATTCCATACAAAGATAGATAAAGGCTTCAGGCGCCCTTTTCCTTATCCATCTGCTCAGAGCGGAATAGATTTTTATCCTTACGGGTTGAGGGTAACGCATCTTTTTATCCATTCCTGGAATGAACTCATCATATATAATGGGGCTTTTCGGGTATTTCTTCCGGATGATTTTTTTTAATGGGGGGATAAAGCGGAAGCAGCCCAAACTGATCCAGGTGATTGACCCGGGAGATATCTCTGAAAAAAGCATATCGATCACCGATTCATATTCTGTCTCCCAGCCCTTGTATAATATGATGGGATCGAAATGAAATCCGATCTTGTACCCTCTCTCCTGGCATTTTTTAGCAGCCTTAACCCTTGCCTCCAAGGGGGCTGCCAGGCCCTCTTCCTCGTCGATGATCAATTGGGGATTCAGGGACCAGGAGATTATGGTCTGCCCGTGATGATCCAGTTCAAGAAGGTGCTCGATGTGGTCTGATTTGGTTTTCAATTCAAGAAAACCCTGTCTCTGACGCGAGAAGAAGTCGATAAGAAGCGGATTAAGCCCGGTCAGAGGATCAAGGGCAAGACTGTCCGTCAACTCTCCGGTTCCTATCCTGATAAGAGAAGAATCCTGCCTTATTTCCGATTCCAGTTCCGTAAACATGTCCTCATGGTTAACAAAGATTACCAGTGCGCTTGTGTTCAGATAAACCTGAAGAATGCAATAGGTGCACTCTATAGGACAATTCAGGCCAACGTTTAAGAATCTGTATTGACAACACAAATATTCCTTCGTGCCCGGACAGGGCTTCAGGAATTTGCCCTTATTCCGGGTCAAAACGAGAGTCCGGCAGTCAGCCTCGAGTTGCTTGATCTCATCCGGTTCCATATATTCCGGATATGCCTCAGGCATTCTATTTAAAACATTATTGGTGATCCTGTAATCCCTGATCCCTTCTTCTATGATCAACCGTTGGATAGGATATCTATTTGGGGAAAATCTTGCGCCATTCATCTTTTTTGATAAGGTCCTTTAGGTCTTCCATTTTTTCCTGAAGACTAATGAGATCATTAAAAGTAAAACTCAGCCTGTATGTGCCTCCCTCGAAATAGGGGGGAGGGCTCAGAGAAACGGAAGGGGGCAGGTGTATGGAAGCGATCTTATTATTCCATTCCCTTTCCATGCCTGATATTATGGGATTACGTCTTTCTCTCAGCCTTCTTCTGAATGCTTCACCAACTTTTACAGTGTTTCTGTCAGCCTGTTCCTGCCTGTTTCCGGTCCAGCCCGTTTCCTTTAATATTTCAGTTAAGGACCTGTTTTCTCTCCCGGAGATATCCATTAAATATTCCAATATTTCAAACTGCTTGGACTGGCTGAAGGCAAAATATAGAAAGAAAGAAGAAATATGTTCTCTCGTGCCGGATTCCATTTCCATTAAACGAAGGGCCATATCATGATTGATCCTTCCATCGAGTAATGCCCTGCCCAGGTCTTCCTCCATTCCCGCAAGAGGGACAAGCCTTTCCAACACCTTCCGGTTTGGTGGATGCCCAAGCAGAGGAAGGATGTGATTTATTACACGATCCTGGTCAAAGAGCCTGCAAAATCTTGAGAGTATAACCCCCTGATCCAGGATATGGGGAGGTTCGGCAGAAAGGAAAAGGGAGAGGATAAAGCATGCCAGATCCCATTCTTCGAAAGGGCTCTCAAATACTTTACATAAGACCTTTTTTTTATGGCATGAGCGGGCGGCCTCGATACGTCTGAATCCGTCAACCACTTTATAAGTGTCATCCATTATACTCACAAGCGGGGAATAAATTATACCGTGTCTCCTGACCGAATCTATTAAGTCATTGGAAGGCCTCTGAAAAAACCGGTAACTGAAGCGTCTGTCATCCAGGTCAATACTGGAAAGATCGATGGTTTGCAGACAAAAAGGTCTGTCTTGGTTTATAGAATTTTTTCGCATTTGAATTCTTTAAGTGTAATTTGCCATTTCGAAATATGCCGCCGAATGAGAAAGATCCAATAGCTTATTGAAATTTATCCGGATTTCATTTCCCTCTTTCAATCCTGATAGGATTTTCTGAGGAAGATTTATATAAAAATCCGCTTCCTCAGACCGGCCATGTTTATTACATCCATTCCCATAGATCCGGCATTTCCCGGAGAGTTCCTGCCAGGCCGCCCACTGGTTTTCGGATGAAAGTGTCCGTCTTGAAAGGATCTTGACCAGGGCATGGATTCGATATTTATCCAGATTTATCACCTTCCTGGAAAGCTGATCCTGATGTCCGCCTCTTTTTATGATAAGGGGGATGGGAATGAAATATACCGGCTGGGCGGCTGTAATCCTGAGCCACAGGTCATAATCCTCTGCGGCAGGCAGAACTTCGTCAAATCCTCCCAGATCTTCAAGTGCTTTTCGACGTATCATCGCTGACGAGGGACTGATTATACATAGGGGGAGGCATTTTGTGAAGATATGGCCGGAATATTTCCGATGTTTGTATCCGGGATTAACCCTTACTCCTTTCCGATACCAGATTTCCTGAGTATAGCAAAGAGGGAAATCAGTATTTTGATCCAGGAACCGGGTTTGAATAGATAATTTTCGTGGCTCCCACAGATCATCGGAATCAAGATATGCAATGTATTCCCCTTCTGCCATCTCCAGACCAAGATTCCTTGCTGCGCTCGCGCCTTTATTATGCTGAAAGATATATTTCAACTGTGTTCCGTAACCTTTAACTATGGATGCTGTATCATCCGTTGATCCGTCATCAACCACAATAAGCTCAAACATTCCATAATCCTGCGCAAGCACGGAATCAATGGCCTGTTTTAGATAGTTTGCACGATTGAAAGTGGTAATTATACAGGTTACCTTAGGGACCTTATACATTGTCAGATATAAACCTCATTAATTAGGGATTTTCTCTAAGACCGGTTGAAATTATTTCAAGACCCAATCCTTTTTTCTTATTTATTTTAAAGCACCTATCATGATGAGTCAATTATGCCGTCAATATATGCATCTTGACACAATGCCATAATCCGGTTATAATTATTTTATAATAAATTGATAAGCAACTCATAATCTTTTAATACGGCAGTCATAATTCCCTAATATCACTTAAGAGATAAAAACAATTTAAAACATCTCTATGTTGTTTGTTACAATATAAACATTGGTCTTTTATAGTGAGCAACAGATATATTCAATTACTATTATTTTTTTAATCATAAAAACTAAATCGAATAATCTTCTGACATAACCTTCTATAATTATTGTTGATTTTAAATCTAAAGCAACACATCACATACAAATGCCATGTGATATGAATTTTGGTATGGGTTTCCAGGATTGTCCTTGAACAATTTAAAGATTGGATTCAATAGGACAAACTCTTCCACCTTTTTCAATCTCCTTTGTCTGTTGAGCGGACTGTGGAGCCAAATTTTGGCCATGTTCTGTTTCTGGGCGGACATCTCATTTTGATTTTTTGAATAATTCCTTAGCAATATCAATTTTTCAACATCCTTTTATGTTTTGGCAGGATATTGAAAATATCCGGTTTTGATTGTTTTTACATGATCTTAATAAGTTCGGTATCCCGGCAATTTGAATTTGATATGGGCAAAAGGGGATAATGAGACTAAAGGTTTTAGCCATATTTTTGGTTTGCTTGATTCTCGCATTAAGCATATTGGATGCACCGGAATATGTACACTGTGTTCATATAGATATATGTGAGTTTTTAGATCTACATGGTCATTTGGACAATATTTTAAAATCTGATATTATAAAGCGGATCTCTTTTGCCGCAAAAAATAACTTTTATCTTGTCCTGGAAGACTTGACAGATAGCAAGGAATTATTAAAAAGACTTATCATCTTCTATCTGATTGCCATTCTATATATCTTTAAAATTTCTTGTGCTTACAAAAAGACCAAAGATCATGTTTTGTTGAATACAAAACATAAACCTCCTTTATTCGAAAAAAATCTTGTTCCCCAAACTCTTAAATTTGTAGAGATCTCAGTGATCCTTTCCTGAAATTCTTATCCATGCAAAGCTTTTAACCTTTTATTCAAAAGAGATGAAGATTAATCAGGCACATAACAGCCTGATAACTTACATCGGTGAAATGCCGGAATTCATAATCATTTTTTAAGGGAGGTGGTTTTATAAGATGATAATGGTGAAAAGGAAAAGGGTCTTTTGATTGTTTAATAAAAGAAAATTTAAATAAAGAATGGAGGGATAAATGAATATGTTCAAGAATTGCAGAAGCCTTATTTTTGTAATTACCTTCATGGCGGCTTTATTACTTATTTTTACGATCGGTATTCAAGCTCAGTATTGGACGATTATGCCGCCTTATAATGTATTATGGCCCCTCTGGTCTCCAGGTCTATCCCCGATCGATCCGGTAACAGGTCTCACAACACCCTTGGTAAGCTCGCTCACCAGGAATACGGTGCTTCCGGTACAGCCCGGTCTGGTCTGGGACCCATGCCAGCCAAATCCCTTTCTTTTATATAACACTCCGCCTCTTTTCGGCTCCGGACTATTATATTATTATGATGCCTATGGTTTTAATCCATGGCCTCCCAGCTATATGCTCGATCCTCTTACCGGCGCGCCTGCCCCGATTCCTTTACCCTTATATCCGACTCTCCTGGCGCCATATGCTTCGGGTGAATTTGAGTATTATGTTCCTATGGCCAATATTTTTTATGCCCTTGCCTTCGGGCTGAGCGGACCGGAATTTCTGAGCCTATTGCAGCCCTTTGATATCTGGGGACCGGTGACGCGAACAGGTGTCCCGATTACCCCCATTATTTTATAAATTTAGGTGCCAATTAAGTACATAGATTAGAAAATAAGAGATCCCTTAAACCAGGGGAAACAGATGGAGAAGGGAGAAATAACTATGCACAGAAAAAGATGGAACATGTTTTTAATAATGGTTTTGACTGTCCTGATGTGCCTTGTATTTTTTACCTATGCACAGTCAGACTACTGGACCGCACTGCCACCCTATAATGTCTTGTGGCCTTTGTGGTCTCCGGCTTTGTCTCCTCCGGATCCCATTACAGGAGTGCCTACGCCTCTGGTCAACGCCCTGACCAGAATGACAATACTTCCCGTTCAGCCGGCCATGATATGGGACCCTGCCTCACCCGAGGCCAATAACGGTCCTTTGCCATGGCTTGCTTATAACGCCCCTCTTGCCTTCGGAGGCGGTCTGATGATCTGGGACCAATACTACGGGATGAGACCATTCCCGCCGGATTATATGCTCGACCCTTTGACCGGTGTGCCCGCACCCATTTCTTTGCCCCTTTCCTATTGGCTTTTAGGTCCGATCGCATTTGATGAAATCAACGCATATCATTATATCCTGGGAAATCTTGTTTATGCCAATACATATGGAGTCCCGATTACAAGCCTCCTCACTGCGCAACAGTTCTGGGGATTACCAGCACTGTAAGCTTTGATTTTGCCGGAGAAATAATAGGATAAGGAGAGAGACTATGAGAAAAAGAAAACTTTTCTTTATTTTGATAATGCTGATGGTCTGGGCTTTATTGATTACATCTTCTGCTCAGGCTCAATATTGGGTGGCTATGCCCCCGTATAATCTGCTTTGGCCTTTGTGGTCTCAGGTCTATTCACCCCCGGATCCCATTACAGGCCTTCCGACTCCTCTGTTGAGCGAGGTGACAAGCAGCACCATACTGCCGGTTCAACCGACTTATCTGTTCAATCCCAATGGATTTGAGCTGCCCATGGGTTATGTTAACCCATGGCTTTTATATAATTCACCAGGAGGGGTAGTCTATTATGATGTCTTTTATGGCTTAAATCCCTTTCCGCCTCCGGATTTGTTAGACCCGATATCAGGCGCGCCGGTTCCAATCGCGTTGCCGTTAGGCTGGTCTATTCTTAAACCGCCGCCGTTGTCACTTGCCTTATATCTTTTTGAATTGAGTAATCTGTATTATATGCTAGGCTATGGAAATGCCCTAGGCGTAGATCCGGCATCACTTTTGACCTATTATGATGTATACGGAACCCCGGGTGTTTTGGTCTCAACTGCATGGTAGTTGGGAGGAAGGATTAAGATTGAATCTATTCCGAATGCGGCTGTACCATAAAGCAGATATTTGAAACCCATTTAAGAAGGGAGATGGATAGATCGGTAAGGGATGGAGATGAAAATATCCTGTATCTCCATCCCTTCTTGATTTTTATATGAAAAAGATAGAGAATGATTTAAAGCTTCCAGTCTGTATTTGTTAGATTTTAATCAAAAACATAATTGCAGCGTTTTTGCATTTTTTGAATACATATTATTAAATGATTAAAAAGAAAAAAATGCTTGTTATTTTCCTGTTTATTCCCCTTTTTATTCTGGGATTAGTGAATGCAGCAAGTGCCTCACGCCTGAATATCCTTCTTGTGACTTTCGATACGACCCGGGCGGATCATATTCGATGCTATGGATATAAGGATATAAAGACACCGAATATCGATCGTCTGGCAAAAGAGGGATGCCTGTTTGAAAAGGCATTCACACCTGTTCCCATAACATTCCCGTCTCATGCATCTATGCTGACAGGTCTTTATCCGACGGCCCATGGAATAAGAAATAATGCGACATATGCCCTTTCAGACTCCGTTATAACCCTGCCTGAATTATTGAAGGAACGAGGCTATAAAACAGCCGCATTTGTCTCGGCCTATATCCTTGACAAGCGCTTTGGGCTGGATCAGGGGTTTGACACCTATGATGACGACCTTGAAACAGGTGTGGAAGCAAAACTCAGCCAGAAGGAGAGACGGGCCGAGACAGTGACCGGAGCGGCCATCAACTGGCTGGAAAGGGTAGGGGATGAGAGCTTTTTCCTCTGGGTTCATTATTTTGATCCCCACGATGCATGGTCACCGCCTCCTCCTTATTCCAAGGATTATGCCAATAATCCCTATGACGGGGAGATTGCCTATGCGGATTATTGGCTCGGGAAATTGCTGGACAAGCTGGATAGTAAAAATTTGACTCAAAATACCCTTATTGTATTGGCCGGTGATCATGGAGAGGGACTTGGAGATCATCATGAAAGGACGCATGGCATATTCCTCTATGATACAACCATATGGGTGCCGTTAATCTTCAGTTGCCCGCGTATTCTGCCGAAATCAAGGCGTATATCTTCACTGGCCAGATTGGTGGATATCACCCCCACAATATTAGAAATCACTGCATATAAAATACCCGATCATATGCAGGGGGTTTCCCTGTCCCCATGGATGCTGAAAAAAGCGAAGATGCCGGAACTGGCACTTTACTGCGAGACATTTTATCCAAAATCCACTCATAACTGGAGTCCCTTGAAGGGACTCAGGACTGAGACATGGAAGTATATAGAAGCCCCTATTAAAGAGCTATACAGAGTGGATAAGGACCCCGATGAAAAGGTAAACCTTTTTAAAAAGGAGAAGGATCAGGCAGAAACGATGGCTAAGGAGTTTGCCATGCTGGTCCGGAACATAAAGGTTGAAGAGAACGTTTCCAGGACCCTGGAACTGGATACGGAAACACATGAGAAATTGAGAAGCCTTGGTTATGTTTGGACACCTACAAGTGGCGAAGAAAGAAAGGAATATCCTGATCCCAAGGAAATGATAAATGTCCTTGAATATATTGATAAAGGTGCGGCTTATTTTGCAGAGGCCCAGTATGAGAAGGCAGCCCCTTTGTTTAAAAAGGTTTTGGAGCTTCATCCGGAAGACACCGAGGCATATGTTACGCTAGGACATATATACGAGGCCATGGGGGATAATGAAAAATCCATTGAATCATTTAAACAGGCCCTGAAACTGGAGCCTGAGAATCTGAGGATATATATACAACTGGGCGTAAGCTATATGAAAACAGAACAATATGAAAAAGGACTGGAAACCTTTAAAAGGGCACTGGATTTTAACCCCCGGTGCAAAGAGGCATATTCTAATATGGCGCTTTATTATTTCAAGATGCAGGAGTGGTCAAAGGCAAAGGAGCTTTTCCAAAAAGCCCTGGACCTGGACCCGGGGGATTCGCTTGCCAACAATTATCTGTCCGTCATTTATCAGCGGCTCGGAGATTACGAAAAAGCCATTTCCCATGCAGAGACTGTTTTAGAGAAAGATCCCGATAACACTTCAGCTCTATTGAATCTGGGCTCCATATATCAATCAAGACAACGTCTGAAAGACGCCCAGGATGTACTCAAGAAGGCTGTCAGAATAAAACCCGATTTGAGCAAGGCGCATTATTTCCTCGGTCTTATCTATTTCCAGCAGGAAAGGTTCCAGGATTCCGTCGATGCCTTTAATGAGACTATAAAATATGATCCAAGAAGCGCTGAAGCGCATTTTAACCTGGGTTTTATTTATATGAAACAAAACGATTTAAACAGGGCAGCCAGGGAATTTCAAGCCGCTCTCAATATAAAACCCGATTTCATTCAGGCAAGACAGATGCTTTTAAAGATCTATAACTTGCTTCAAAAGGAAGACTAAAAGGGGGCGGTTCTATTTTTCTCTTTTCATGCCTCAGGCGGGTTAAATGAGGTCCAGAATGATAGAAGATTTGAAGAGAAGATTATAGATTTAAAAATTAGGAATCCTTTAGAGAACAATAAGTTCGCCTGTATGGAATCTTATATCTATTTTAAAGGAAGAAAGAAAATCCATTCCTAATAATCCGTCAACAAAACTACCAAAAGGCAAAGTATGAGCGAGCACCTCTTTATTTTCAATTACCTTCCCTAGACAATGAAATTTAGGGACAATAACGACAGGTGCAATCTCATAACCGCTTCCTGTTACAATCCTCTTTTTTCTTTTAGGAATGTCTGGATTACATCCTATTGATTCTAAAATTTCATAAGAGATTACTGTAAATGTGGAGCCAGTATCGATAAGTAATTTTGGGTATGACTTATGTTCTTATCCTTCCAGACAAGCTTTAATGATTAAAAGAGATCCATGCTTTTTTGTCTTGTACACTTTCATAACATAACTGCAAGGTCCTCTGGAATATTTCCCGTATATTCAATAGTATAATTCTTTGGTTTTAATTCTAAGAGTTTTTTATACACATCATTCTTATCCTTTGAATGATAAAGAATCTCCCCTTCGATAATCTCAAAATTTTTGTCAACCCTTATGCATTCGATTAATATCCATTCATCTTTATACTTTTCAAATATCTCTTCTTTTTTCATATGTTTGAGTAGCTCCATTGAAATATTATCAAAATTTAAATTATTTTATCCTTTTTAATTTGTCCTTGTCAATTCATTTCCCTGGCCCAAAATCGGGAAAGGCAAGTCAAAAACCGTCTCCACTTGCCTCACTTTAATTGTGGGATGCTTATCTAACTAAATTATCTGACTTCAACCGTTAACCCGGCCTGCTGCGTAATATTATTAAGCAATATCCAGTATCCTTTGCCCGGCGTAAGACCTTCAGATTTAGTAATGCGTTGATAGCCGGAACCCTGGACATTTCCGTAGATTACTCCAATTTTAACATTGTCTGTGGAGGCCTGAGCTTCTGATATACATCCGCCGATCATAAGCCATCCGTTCTCATTTACTGGGAGTGTATATTTCTGTATGGGCCGGCCTGTTAGTATATAGGTTTGTTCATCATTAAATAATATCCAATAGCCTCTGCCAACCTCAAGATTCCCTGTCTCTTTCACCCGCACATATCCCTTTCCCTTTTCATAACCATAAATGACCACTGAATCCGGAAACAATGAGGAGGCAGAAGGATCATCGGGATTAACCGGGAGGGAGACCATGCTCCAGCCTCTTGGCATAATCATTTCAAAGGATGATTCCACATCAAGGTATGATACAACAGATATTAAAATAATCTCCGGATCAGGTTCAGGACCCAGAACCAAGGTGTATTCATCATGTCCTCCCTGCGCCGGCATTGGAGCGTCATGTGCCAGTCTTATCCATTGCTCTCCATACCATATATCGATGCTGTAAGTATCGCCCTGTTGAGCAATCGCCTCCGGATAGACCCTTAAGTGATAGGTGCCGGGAATCGGGGCAGGGACGTAAAATTGGTCATTCACATGACCATCATCTCCAAAATCCAATTCAACATAACTGGCATCTGGCATCTGGCCGGTGTTTTCATCCAATACACCGCCTTGTGGATCGATAATATGCAGATCCACAGGTGAACTTGAAAATCCCGCAAAGGCCCCTGTGCTACCCCCAATATCCAATGAGGCATTGAGCAATGGGTC
>JBLIRS010000140.1:0-8295 GCA_049472415.1 bacterium
AGAGCCTATATTTGGAGAGACGGACTATCGGGACCTCACTTTTATCGACGATATTGTTATATTATGTCACAGATGTCACACGGAAGAATCCCTTGGGAGGTCGCATCCGGTTAATGTTCCTCCTAAGGATAATATGAGGATACCGGAGGATCTTCATCTGGATGAATATATGAATATTACCTGTGCTACATGTCATCAACCTCATGGTGAGTCTTATACAAGACTTAAACCCGCAGACTATGTATTACCTGTAAAATCATCCAGAGAACGGATATATCGCTCGTATTATCTCAGGCGAACTAATATACAGAATGCCCTTTGTCATTCTTGTCATAATAAATAAAGGATATTTTTTTTAATAAATATTGGCTAATCAGAGTAATAGATAAGGAGTACGTAATGGTATTGGAAACTGCTTTGTATGGGACAGGAAAGCGAAAATCCTCAGTGGCCCGTGTGTGGATTAAACCAGGATCAGGAAAGATACTGGTAAACGGGCGCAGTCCTGAAGACTATTTCAAGATTAACAGATTGATTCACATGGTACGCGAACCTCTGGAGTTAACCGGGACAATCTCTAATTTTGCCATCAATATAAATGTAAAGGGTGGAGGGGTATCCGCTCAGGCAGGGGCTGTTCGTCACGGAATTGCCAAGGCCCTTTTGGATATGGATAAAAATCTTCGGCTCAAACTTAAAAAAGCCGGCTTCTTGACCAGAGACCCAAGGGCTAAGGAAAGGAAAAAATATGGTCAAAGAGGCGCGCGTGCCAGATATCAATTCTCAAAGAGATAATAATTAAGGCCTTTTCTGTGAAAATTATAGAAAAAGGTCCCCTTACTCTTGTCAGAGGCATAAGTGCATCAGGTATCCATTGCGGCATAAAGTCAGGAGAAAAAAGGGATCTTGCCCTTATATACTCAGACACTCAGGCAACCGCTGCAGGGGTCTTTACCTCAAACATTGCTGTTGCCGCTCCTGTTATCGTTTCCAGGGAAACCCTGCATGATAACCATGCCCAGGCCATTGTTATTAATAGTGGAGTCGCGAACGCCGCTACCGGCGAAAAGGGCATAGAAGACGCACGTCAAATGGCAAAGCTTACTGCTTCTGCACTCAAGGTTCCTCCGGATTCCGTTATAGTCGCATCTACAGGCCGCATAGGGCGATTTTTGCCCATGGAGAAAATCGCCTCCGGCATTCATAAGGCTGTATCTTCTTTATCAAAAGATGGCGGGGAAAAAGCTGCCGAAGCAATCCTGACAACTGATACCTTTTCCAAGCAAATTGCCGTCCAGATTGAAATGGCCGGTTCACTTGTAACCCTTGCAGGGATGGCCAAGGGAGCGGGGATGATAAGACCCGATATGGCAACCATGCTTGCTTTTTTGGTTACGGATGCTAATGTGACCGGAGGTTTTCTAGGTGAGGTCCTGAAGAATGCAGTTAAAAAAACATTCAACAGGATCAGTGTGGATGGTGATACAAGCACAAATGATATGGTAATCATACTGGCTAACGGTAAATCAGGCAGCGGACCAATCACTTCAGCAGGGAGCGAGGATGCGGACAAATTTATCGAGGCTGTCGAATATATATGTCAGAGATTGTCACTAATGATTGTAAGCGATGGAGAGGGTGCTACTAAGTTGATTCGTATTGACGTTTTGGGTGCTCGAACAGAAACGGATGCAAGTAAGATTGCCTTCAGGATAGCCGAATCCCCGCTTGTTAAAACCTCTTTCTATGGAAAAAGATGTAACTGGGGGAGGTTAATAGCTGCCGCGGGAGCCGCTGGTGTCCCAATCGATCCCCAAAAAATCGATATATTCTACGGATCAATTCAGGTAGTCGGCAATGGAGTCGGACTGGGCTTAGAAAAGGAAAAAGAGGCAGAAACCTTTCTCCTGGCAGGGGACATAAATATACGCCTGGATCTACATCTTGGGGAAGCGGCCGGAACGGTCTGGACAACAGACCTTTCCCCAGATTACATTCATATCAATGCCGATTATATTTCTTAGCCAAATCCAATCTTGCATCTGCTGACTTTTTATGCTAAAATTTTCAACGCTTTTTAATCCATAACTCACATCCAAAGAGTATGGCCTGGGTGTTGGCAATGCCAATTGGCTCATTACATTCTTGGATGGTGGAAAATTAACCCATTTTTCGGAGGTATTTTAATGTATAATGTTTCAATGAAGCAATTGTTGGAAGCGGGTGTCCATTTTGGCCATCAGGCCAAAAGATGGAACCCGAAAATGAAAAAGTATCTTTTCATAGAGAGAAACGGTATTTTTATCATTGACTTACAAAAGACCCTGCGCAAATTCAAGGAAGCATACAATTTTGTTAAGGATACTTGTTCAGAGGGAGGCAAAGTCATTTTCGTCGGTACCAAAAAACAGGCCCAGGAAGTGATACAGGAAGAAGCTTTGAGATGTAATATGTCCTATGTCAATCAAAGATGGTTGGGCGGGATGCTTACAAACTTTGATACCATTCAGAAAAGCCTGGTCCGGCTTAAAAAAATAGAAGAATTGAGAAGTGACGGAAATTACACGGGTCTGACAAAAAAAGAAGCCTCGAAGCTGGAGAAAAAAAGGCAAAAAATGGAAAAGGTATTAAGGGGCATTAAGGATATGGACAGACTTCCGGATGCAGTGTTTATTATTGATACAAAGCGAGAAAGAATAGCTGTAAATGAGGCTAACAAACTGGAAATACCTGTTATCGCCATAGTGGATACAAATGCGGATCCGGACGGCATAGATTTTCCCATACCAGGCAATGATGACGCAATCAGATCCCTTAAGCTGATTACATCTCATATATCGGATGCCGTTATGGAAGGTAATGAAGAATGGCTGGCCAGACTTTCAGAGATTGAGGAAGAAAAGAAAGAGGAAAAGCTAAAAGAAGAAAAGGCACCTTACCCTAAGGCGAGAAACAAAAAAAGGATTAGAACCAAAGATTCCGACGACTATGTTGAGAAAAAGGCAGATGTAGAGGAGAATAATAAAGAGATTTGATATTTTGAAATTTTTTAGAATAAATAACCTAGAAAGGGAATGAAAGTTATGGAGATATCAGCACAAGCCGTAAAAGATCTCCGGTCAAAAACAGGCGCAGGTTTTATGGAATGTAAACAGGCCCTTAAGGAGACCGGAGGGGATTTCGAAAAAGCCATTGAATATCTGAGAAAAAAAGGTATTGCCACTGCTGCCAAAAAGGCTGGCAGGGAGACCTCACAAGGGCTGATTCATTCCTACATACATGGAAACGGACGTATCGGGGTACTTATAGAGATAAATTGTGAAACTGATTTTGTGGCCAGAACTGACAAATTCAAAGAACTTGCCAAGGATATGGCTATGCAGATAGCAGCCTTTAATCCCGTATATGTAGGAAGGGAAGATATCCCTAAGGATATCATAGAAAAGGAAAAGGAAATTTATAGGTCACAGGTTGAAGATGGCAAAAAGCCTGCTAATATTGTAGATAAAATTGTTACAGGAAAACTGGAGAAAAATTTTTTCGAAAAGGTCTGTTTGCTTGAGCAACCCTTTATCCGTGATGATAAAAAAACTATAAAGGATATTATCACCGAAAACATAGCCTCACTGGGTGAGAATGTGAATATCAAGAGATTTGTACGTTTTGAATTGGGCGAAGATTTATGAGCTATGACAAGCCGATTTACAAAAGGGTACTTCTAAAACTCAGCGGTGAAGCACTGCAAGGAGATAGAGGATACGGCATAGAGTCCAAAACCGTTCTTTCCATTGCCCAGGAAATCAAAGAAGTGAGAGACCTTGGTGTTGAAATAGCCCTGGTAATCGGGGGCGGCAATATATACCGAGGCTCATCCGGGGATATTTGTTGTGTTGAAAAGACCTCAGCGGATTACATGGGTATGCTTGCTACTGTCATAAATGCCCTTGCCTTTCAGGGAGCATTGGAAAAATTAGGTGCATTCACCAGGGTCCTGAGCGCCATAGAGATGCCCAGGGTTGCCGAACAATACATCAGGCGCAGAGCGATTCGTCATATGGAAAAGGGGAGAATTGTTATTTTTGCCGGTGGGACCGGCAACCCTTATTTCACTACTGATACTGCCGCATCCCTTCGCGCCATTGAGATCTCTGCTGAAGTGATCTTAAAAGCAACTAAAGTAGACGGTATATACAGCACAGATCCGTTAAAGGATAAGAATGCCGAACGATTTGATAAACTTACTTATATGGATGTAATCAAAAAGCGTCTTCAGGTTATGGATAATACGGCTATATCTCTTTGTATGGAAAATTTCCTTCCTATTGTCGTTTTTAATTTTAAGAAAAAGGGAAATATCAAACGAATTGTCTGTGGTGAACCCATTGGCTCTTACATAAAGGATGAGGAATCATGATCAAGACATTAAACAAAGAAACAAAAGAGAAAATGGATTTAGCTATCGATGCCTTAAGGCATGAGTTCGGGACTATCAGGACAGGTCGGGCATCACCTTCCATCCTGGATGGCATCAAGGTTGAATATTATAATTCCCTTACGCATCTTAACCAGATGGCGACTATTTCCGTTCCGGAGCCAAGATTGATTGTAATTCAGCCCTGGGACCCATCAGCCCTTGCCAATATTGAAAAGGCGATACTTAAGTCTGATCTTGGACTCAATCCCACAAATGACGGTAAGGTAATTCGTCTGGCAATTCCTATGCTGACAGAAGAGCGGAGAAAACAATTGGTAAAAGTCGTTAAAAATATTGCTGAAGAGTGCCGGATTTCCATCAGAAATACCCGCAGGGACAGCAATGAAAGACTCAAAAAGATGGAAAAAGATAAGGATATAACTGAGGATGAACACCATAATGGTCTCAAGGAAATCCAAAATTTAACGGATGAATATATTACCAAGGTAGATGAATTGCTGACTAAAAAGGAAAAAGAAATCCTGGAGGTATGATTTGACAGGGAGATAAATGGCTTTTTCATTCACTCTTCTTTCAAGGGACCCGAAAACATCTGCCCGGTTAGGTATAATACATACCGAGCATGGGCCCGTTTATACCCCGGCATTTATGCCTGTTGGTACACAGGGTACTGTTAAAGCAGTAACCCCGGCCGATCTCGATCGGGTGGGAGCTGAGATATTACTCGGAAATGCCTATCATCTCTATTTAAGACCCGGCATTTCTGTTATCGAGAATCATGGTGGCCTTCATAATTTTATGGGGTGGTCACGACCGATATTGACAGATAGTGGCGGCTATCAGATCATGAGCCTTAGCCGGCTTGTGAATCTTAAAAAAGAAGGGGTAACCTTTCAGTCTCATCTTGACGGATCGACTCATTTTTTGAGACCTGAAGATGTTATGGCCATTCAAAAAAAACTAGGTTCTGATATCGCCATGTGTCTGGATGAATGCACCAGGTATCCTGCCGCTTATGAAGAGGTAAGGGCTTCCATGGAGCTTTCTCTGATATGGGCGGCAAAATGCAGGGAGTTCGATTCCGATAAACAAGCCGTTTTCGGAATTGTTCAGGGAGGAATATATAAGGATCTAAGAGAGATCTGTGCAAAAGAACTTATCACTATGAATTTTGACGGCTATGCCTTAGGCGGCCTCAGTGTTGGCGAGGATTTATCTGATACTTATAAAATAATAAATTTAACTACATCATTTTTACCTGAAAATAAGCCCAGATATATAATGGGAATGGGAACCCCTGCGGATATCCTGGAAGCTGTTTCATCAGGAGCGGATATGATGGATTGCGTTATTCCGACACGCTGCGCGAGGAATGGGCTTTTATTTACCAGAGGGAAAAAGGTGGTTATTAAACAGGCATGTTACACAAATGATTTAAATCCGTTAGATACGGATTGTTCCTGCTATACATGCAGAAATTTTAGCAGGGCATATTTAAGACACCTGTTTATGAGTGGAGAGATTTTATCGTGTATTTTAAATACAATTCATAATCTCACTTTTTATCAGGACCTTATGATATCCATCCGGGATGCGATAAGAAATAAAAGTTTTTATGAGTTTAAAGATAGCTTTGAAAAAAACTACAAAGATTGATTCATTATGAATATAATTTTTTTGAATAATCCAATAGGGGGAAATAAAAAATGATTTTATTAAATCTTGCCTTTGCTATGTCTTCGGGTGGTGCCCAGTCCGGCCAACAACCCGGTGGAAGTTTTTTACCCGGTTTGCTGACACTCGGACTTATTTTTCTTGTTTTCTACTTTCTTTTGATTCGACCACAACAAAAAGATCAGAAACGATTACAGCAAATGCGTAACGGCCTTCGAGCCGGAGACAGGATAATGACCTCAGGCGGCATATTCGGGACAATAGAGTCAATATCCAGGGACAGTGTGATGATCAAGGTTGCCGACAAGGTTAAAATAGAGGTGACAAGGAGTGCAATTGCCAGTATTAGAGAGGAAAATGACAAAGGCAAAAAAGCTCAAAAGCAAGAAAAGAATGCATAAAAAATATAGTTTAGTAAATTTTAGATATAGAAAGGGGTCACAGTGAAAGATAATCTTAAATGGAGATTTTGGCTTATTGTTGTTATAAGTATTATAGCCTTCATCTACATAATCCCGTCCATGACCGGCAAACTTCCTTCATTCTGGTCAAAAAAGATTGATAAGATCCATTTGGGACTTGATTTGCAGGGTGGAATGCATCTTATTTTAGGGGTAAAGGTAGAGAAGGCTGTTGAAAATTATTTGGAAAGAACAGTCAGCTCAATAAAGGATTCCATGAGGGAAAAGGGGATAGTTTTTGATCAGATAGATCGAATCGATGATAGGAAAATAGATATTAAGCTAATCAATGATGAATTCATTTCACCGGCTGAAAAGGTCGTGGAAGATCTCCTTAATTTCGAGATCGCGAATCCCGTGGATGGTGACAACACCAGGTTTCAACTAACCTTGAGACCTCAGGAGGTTGAAAGAATAAAGACCTCTGCCCTCAATCAGGCCCTGGAAACCATCCGTAACAGGATTGACCAGTTTGGTGTAAGCGAGCCCAGCATCCAGAAGCAGGGCACAGACAGAATCGTTGTTGAGCTTCCGGGCATAAAGGATACAAAAAGGGCCATTGCCCTTATCGGCAAAACAGCCCAACTGGAGTTCAAGCTTGTTGATGATGAGGCAAATCTTGATGAGGCTTTAAAGGGAAATATACCGCCTGGAGATGAGATCCTTTATGAAAAGGTTGAGGACCCTGGCACCGGCAGGATTACCAAAAAGCCTTATCTTTTAAAACAAAGGACGCTCATGACAGGAGACGTGCTTACAAATGCAGAGGTGAGAATAGGTGGTGAGTACGGAGAATCCTATGTGGCGATGGAATTCGACAAAACAGGGGCAAAACTCTTTGAACAGATTACTGCGGATAATGTAGGGCGAAGGCTTGCCATCATCCTTGACAAAAATATGTATTCTGCGCCTGTCATCAGGGAAAAGATAGCCGGAGGACAGGCACAGATAACTGGTAGATTCACTACTGAAGAGGCCCACGATCTTGCGATAGTTCTCAGGGCAGGTTCTTTACCGGCGCCTGTGGAGATCCTTCATCAGCGGTCGGTTGGCCCTTCACTGGGACATGACTCGATAAACAAGGGAATGATCTCCCTTTTGTTAGGTTTTCTTTTGGTTGTAGGATTTATGGTTGTTTATTATAAACTCTCTGGTTTTGTGGCCGATTTGGCTCTTATCCTGAACATCATCCTGATTATGGCTGTATTGTCATTATTCAAGGCCACTCTGACCCTTCCAGGAATAGCAGGTATAGTTCTTACAGTAGGTATGGCCGTAGATGCCAATGTCCTCATTTTTGAAAGGATCAGGGAAGAGCTTCTTCTTGGCAAAACAGTGAGAGCCGCAATCAGTGCAGGCTATTCCAAAGCGTTCATAACCATCTTGGATGCAAATGTTACAACCCTTATTGCGGCAGTAGTCCTATTTCAATTCGGCACCGGACCTGTAAAAGGTTTTGCTGTCACACTGAGTATCGGTATTACTGCGAGCATGTTCACTGCCATCGTTGTGACGAGATTTGTGTTCGACTGGTTTATGTCCAGAGTGAGAATACAAACCTTAAGCATATAAATAAGAATATAATTAGGAGGCACTGATGCGTTTTTTTAAAGAAGAATTACATATAAATTTCATGGGTGCCCGAAAATGGGCAATCCTTGTGTCACTGTTAGTTATCGCCATTGGGATTGTGTCTCTGATACTCAAGGGCGGCCCCAGATACGG
>JBLIRS010000141.1:0-8279 GCA_049472415.1 bacterium
TCCTGTGTCCTTCGAAGGTTCTCTGTGGCGCGTTTGACGCGCTCCTCCAGTTCCAGGTTGAACAATTTCAATTCATTATATAGTTTGGCATTCTCAATGGCAAGTCCCGCCTGGCTGGCAAAGGTGATCAGTGAATCCACCTTGTCCTGTGTGATGATCTTGTCCTTGTATATGTAATCAGCGGTAATGACCCCCATGATTCGATCCTTGCCTTCCAGGGGGACGGCGACAAAGGATTTTAGGTTGAAGAGCTTTTTGAGCTCGATGTTGACCCTTGGATCGTTCATGGCATCCTGTATGACATAGGCCTTTTTGTCGGCTATGACCCGGGCTATAATGCTTTTGCTCTTATTGAGAGACAATGTGATGAGTGGCACCATCTCCTGATCAATGCCGACAGCCATTTTGCATTCAAGGATATTTTCTTTTTCATTCACAAGATATAACCTGACGCGGTCAAATCCTATGGTGTGGGTGACCCCTTTCAGAATGAGGTGAAGGATGTCGTCCAGATTCAAGCTGTGCATGGAGCGGCCGATCTCATGAAGCACGGCGAGCTCGCGTACCCTCTTGAGCTCATTAAAAATCAAGTCCTGTTTTCTCTGAAATTCATCAAACAGAGGATATGAGCTCATCATATGCTCGCTATAATCCAGGCCCTGGATCTCCTCTTCCACGGATACACGCAATCCTATGGTTTTATGGATCGCATAAAAGACGGCCAGGGCGATCCCAAAGCTCCATGCGAATACCGCTGCTATCCCCAGTGATTGTATTGCCAGGGGTCTGAATCCGCCGCCGAAAAAAAGGCCATTATATGAAAGGGCCATGCTGTTTTGGCTGAATTTTCCCTGGGCAAAAAGCGCTACGGCCAGTGTGCCCCAGACTCCGTTTATCCCGTGCACGGAAATAGCGCCCACAGCGTCGTCCAGCTTGAGTTTTTCAAAGCATTTAACGGATGCGGCGAGAAGAAGCCCTCCAATTGCGCCAATCAGGATAGATGAGAATGGCCCTACGAGGGCGGATGTGGCTGTGCTGGTAACAAGTCCCGCAAGTACACCGTTCAGGGTAAAGCCCACATCAGGCTTTCCCTTTCGCCACCATGTATAAAGCATTATGGCAATGGAGCCGCTCACTGCGGAAAGGATTGTGTTGATGGCGATCAGGGCGATACTGGGATTGGTCCCTGAAAGCACGCTTCCTGTATTGAAACCGAACCAGCCGAGCCACATGATAAATACACCTATGGCAACCAGGGGGATATTATGGCCCGGTATGGGCAGGGACTTACCCTTGCGGTCGAACCTTCCTATCCTGGGTCCAAGGATGATAATACCCGCAAGAGAAACCCATCCGCCCAGTGAGTGGACCACTGTTGAACCTGCAAAATCCATCATTCCAAGTTTTGAGAGCCATCCGCCTCCCCATATCCAATGTCCCACAACAGGATAGATCAGGGAGCTTACAATGAGGCTGTATACAAGATATCCCACAAACTTTGTTCTCTCGGCCATGGCCCCGGACACTATGGTGGCCGCTGTCCCGGCAAAGACAACCTGAAAGGCGAGATTCGCGAACATCCAGTTATTGATCCCTTCTCCAAGGCTCATATGGCTGAGGAAGAAATCAGAGGTCCCGAAAAGGCCCCATCTGCTTGCGCCGAACATGATTCCGTAACCGATCAGAAGGAATGTGATCGAGCCCACTGTAAAATCGGATAGGTTTTTCATGACGATATTTCCGGCATTCTTGGCCCTGGTCAATCCCACTTCCACCAGAGTGAAGCCACCCTGCATGAAAAAAATAAGAAATGCGGAAATCAGTATCCATATGATATCCAGAGACTGGGCGTGGTTTGAGATCATCTTGATGTGCTCCCTGGTGATTTCGGTGCTCAGGGCCTTTGTGCATATAAGAAGGGGGGATAATATAAAAAGGAAAAAAAAGATAAAAAACAGGGACTTTTTATTCTGAACCCTATCGATCTCTTTGTATATATCCATAGTAATTTTTAGGTCCATTTTATATGTCGGATGATGTCTCGATCATTTAGCTTAATGACATATTATCAACTTTAACAGAATCTCACAAGATTGTGCCTTTAAAATATTAACAAATCAAAGTCTTTGCTATTTAGAACTATATATGCTATATTATATATAATTTGACAGTACATTGTTGTTGCGCCTTTGAAATCTTACACCCTGAGCTTGTTTTGGAAAAGTAGTTTAAGTAGCAGTAGAAAAAATAATCGCAATCATGGTGTTTCGTTCAAACTGTGGTTGCGATTTTTTTTATTTTAAAGGCTTTTTATAACAAGATGTCCACATTTGAATCTGCCTCTAGCAGATTGATAAACATTTATGAAAGGATTTTATTCAATGGAAAACGGAATAGTAAAATGGTTTAACGATTCAAAAGGGTTTGGCTTTCTTCAACGGCCTAATGGTGAGGATGTGTTTGTTCACTATTCAGCTATTACTGGTGTCGGCTTCAAAAGCCTTAACGAGGGTGATCAGGTTACCTTTGAAGTAAAAAAAGGCCAGAAAGGGCTTGAGGCTTTTAACGTTAGTAAGATCTAGCCACAAAAAATAATGGAAATGCCAATCTGTTGTCCGACAGATTGGCATTTATCTTCAATACATAGAGCAAAAATAAAAAGAATGAACTTCTCAAGGTATATGCGAAAGGAGAAATGAGTGAATTCAGAATACCTGCAGATCAGCCCGCCAATGATTGCTCTCTTAGGCAAGCACAATATTACAACTGCAACACCAGTACAAAGAAAAATAATACCGGCGATATTCGAAGGACAGGATGTTATAGCTCAATCAGAAACAGGTTCCGGCAAAACCTTAAGCTATGCGATTCCAATCATAGAGCGGACCAATTTTCGTGATGGATTAAAAGCTGTAGTGATTGTTCCGACACGCGAATTAACTCTTCAGATAGCAGCCGAATTCGTCAAATTTTCTCACGGCAATCGTCTAAAAATAACACCGGTTTATGGTGGAGTGTCCATTAATGATCAGATCAGAAAGCTCCAACGCGTTAATATTATTGTAGCAACTCCAGGACGTCTGCTCGACCTCCTGAATCAAGGCATTTTGTGTATGGACAAGATCAATTATTTAGTAATTGATGAAGCGGACAGGATGCTTGATATGGGCTTTATTAAAGATATCGAGAAAATCATTTTTTATGCACCCCGGCAGCGGCAGACGCTTCTTTTTAGCGCAACGATTTCAAAGGAAGTTGTACACATGAGTCAGAAGTATCTCCGATCCCCGAAGCGTGTGCAATTAGCGTCAAAGGTAAAGCCCAAATTTTTAAGTCAGACCTATTATCAAACCAGTTCTGATCAAAAGCTGCAGCTATTGATCCATCTCTTGAAACAGGAAGGACATCTTGCGCTGGTGTTCTGTAACCGCAAGCACAAGACTGAAACAATTGCCAGACAGCTAAAATATAAAGGTATTCAAGCCAGATATTTGAATGGCGGGATGACGCAGAAACAGCGTGAGATTGTTTCATCTGACTTTCGCCGAAAAGCCTTTAATGTTCTTGTCGCAACCGATGTAGCCGCAAGAGGCCTGCACATTGAAGACATTACCCATGTATACAACTATGATATTCCAAGGGATATTGAATCATATACTCACAGAGTGGGGCGCACTGCTCGTGCAGGTAACCGTGGTAAAGCAATCTCGCTAGTCGACAATGGCCAGGATAAACATTTTTTTAAACAGATCCTTGTTGCTTATCGCGATATTATCAAAATGAAAAATACAAAATGCAAAAAACAATTTCAAAGCGCAAAATGAAACAATGAACGGTCTTTAAAACCCCAAATTTCCTCTTCTTTTGTGAGTGCGGTAATTTAAACAAAATAATTACCGCACCCGTAGATATTTAAATTAATCTTTCTAATGCATTTCCTCAATCGAGACGTTATCTATTAGAACACAGGTTGGCCATGGATCACTATCTGTTATAAGCCCAAATGTTAATATTGCTTTTTCAGCCATATTCCGCTTTGGAAGTCTGATTGTTTCAGAATAGTGGCTAAAGCTGACAGGCTCATAATTTGCGGGATTCATCGGATCATCACCAACAAGTCTTCCAAAGGGTGCAAAGCCTCCATCAGTATCACTATATAACATGCCGGTATTAGGGTCGGCCATTCCGGGATCACCACAACTCCATTCCCATATTGTGATTTTCTTTGTTTTCCTGCTTACCTGATTTAGAAGTTCTATTTGAGCATATACCTTATCGTTATCTCCCTCTTCACCCAAAATTCCATCCAATGTCCGGGCTAAGTAATCAAATTCAATTACCAAAAATCTGCTTGATTTATTAATCTCAAAATTTTTAGATATGGATATTTTCTCATTTGGTGAAAATAAAGGGATTAATGGCCCGCCAATATGTGCAAAACGATTATTTTCAACGTTTGCCATCCCAATCATTCCATCTGCAGCAAGAATCCGGTCACTCATTGGGGCAGTTGAATAATCATGCGGCCAGTTTTCAGGAAGGATTGGATTAATCCCTGTAATAAGGTTTTCACTTGATTTGACCATTTCATATTTCCAGCCGGAAAAATTATATAAATTAACGGTAGGGAAGGGGATCATCCCGAATGGGGTATTTTTTAATCCTCCATCTGTACCAATTTGTGTTCCTGTTTCAAAACCCTCAAAAAATACTTCACCGATACTTTTCGCGTTTACTCCCAAAGATATTGCAGCTATAACAAAAACAGAAATTACAATACATAGAGCAAACTTTCTCATTTCTATCCTCCTGCCGATTATTAGGCACTGTTTCGGAGTTAAATTTATGACTGGACTCTTAAATAGTCATTTCATCAATTAAGTGCCTTTTGTGAGGGTCCTAAAGCCAGCTTTGCCATGGGCCTTTAGCAAAGAATGCTAATGCACTTTTTTAATGACTTTTTTACGAGTCTGTCAACATCGCCATTTTTGTAAAAGCAATCAATTTAAAAACAATTTGTCCTAAACTTGCAAGCTTAAGGAATACCTTTAATCAGGATATCTCTCCTGTTAAGGTATTTAAGACAAGAGGTTTTATAAGCAATTAATATACCAGAGGCGATTATTATTTTATTTTTTTTATAAGCCAATAAATCAAAAATCGTTAGTTAAGTTTAAGCAAATAATTATTTATAATTTAAGAATTAAAAAATAAGATAAGATATTATAAATTGATTTGCAATATTTTTTCTATTATGTAATTATTTGCATATTATACTTTGTTGTATTCAATTGTCAATATTTCAAGGCCTGATTTCTTGTCCCGAGGTCTCAATTGCTGTAATTGGTTGCTGGAGTTGTATTTTGATTCATGAGAATTAGTATTGTTATAATATTATTAAAAATAGAAGGTATGGCTTGAATTGTATTATTCTTTTTTGATTAAGGATGTGATGTTTATTGATAAATAAAAACTAGAAAACTTTTTATAAAATAAAATCAGTTAACTGACCCATTTCTGCCAATATATTCTGAATTACATACTAATTTTGATATTTTCTCAAGGCTCTCCTGGTTTAATACAAGAAAGTAAACATTTAAAAAAAATAGACCTTTTTTGAATTGTTTAACTGGTTCCTGAAATTATTTTTCCCTCAATAATCTCTGATTTTTCTTACTTATGAAAGCAAAAATAAATAGCAAAATGGCGGAGACCAGGGGAAGACGTAAAGAAAGGCAGATAATAAAATGAAGGGAAAGCAACTAGTATTTTCAGGTCTTATTTTTATTCTGACACTAATATCTTTAATGATATCAGGTTCTTCTATCCCTTATGCCGTAGCGGAAAATATCACAATAAATATGAATTTGCCAACAGGCTGGAGTATGATCTCACTCCCCGTGCTGTCCGTAAATCCTGTTCTTTCCGAAGTGTTTCCCGGTGCTCAGGTCGTTTATGGCTATAAAAAAGGTTCCGGATATGTAAGAGTAAGCGAGGATAAAGAAATGGAGGCCGGGAGCGGATACTGGATATTATTAAATAAGGCACGGACATTTTCTCTTACAGGTATGAGAATAGATAAGTATAATTTCCCAGTAGGCAGCGGATGGTATATGGTCGGAGGATGTTCGTCCTCTGCCCGGGTTCTGGCCGATAACTGTAAAATTGTTGTTGTATACGAATATGATCCCGGAACCGGATATAAAAGGGTTTATGATACGAGCTCCCTTGATCCGTCAAAAGGGTACTGGATACTTTTTGATAATATTAATGGAGATCAGGCACAACTCGATGTTGAAAGGATAAGGTCTTTTGCATGGAAGCTATCCACTACTCCTACTGATGTGATAAATTTTCTAAACGGAAATGGGGCTTATGGCCGTCCGGTATTGGATGCAAAGATTTGTGTCTATTGGGACGAGTACCCGAAATTTTATATCTTTTATCAGTATGGCGATGCAGAGCAATCTTCAGGGAATTGGGGCTGGAAGCTGTCCACCACCGCTACTGATGTGATAAATTTTCTAAACGGAAAAGGCTCCTATGAACATCCGGTAACTACGGCTAGAATTGCTGCTATGGAAAATAACGATAATTTGGAGTTTTATGTCTTCTATAAAAGAAATACATTAGGTGATTACATTTCAAATTGGACCTGGAAGTTGTCCACGGATACGACTGATGCTAAAAATTATTTAAATGGTAACGGGGCATATTCAAATCCGATAAAAGGTGGTGAAATTTGTAGTATTTGGAAAGGTTCTTATCCCGAATATTATATATTTCCAAATAAGGGACCAAAAATTTGGGTTCAGACACCTCTTGTCGATGAGCGCTTTGTAAAGGATGAAGCGGTGAAATTCAGGGCTATCGTTACAGGTGATTCTCCGATGGACGGATCCAAGTTTCAATGGATTTCCAGCGTTAATGGATTTCTTGGCAATGGATCCATAATTCTTAAGCCCCTGCTTTCTTTAGGAAATCAAAATATTTTAGTGAAAAGTTATGGTTTAACAAATGTTTCTCCTGTTCGAATATTCGATGACCTATGGGAGCTTTATCAATCCGCCCCCTCTCAGGGAGAGATAAACCGCATTATGGATGATTTTAATATTTACTTTAATGATGGAACTGCAGAGGATGAGAAATGGGGAAATTATGGGGGATTCATCTTCGATCAGGAATCCACGGATCCTTCCAAAATTGTTGCAATTTGTAAATTGGATATTCTCCGGCATCAGCAATTTGCTGAACCTCCGCCCTTTACCGGTGGCAAGACAGTCTATGAACATGTAAAAACCCATGTTCAAAATATCAACCTTTATCTGTCATGCGGATATAACACAGGAGGGGGAGGCTCCGTAAATTTGAGGAGAAATTTCAGTGTATGGGACGGAAGAGTAGGGTGGTCGGAAAGCAATCCGGATGGTTGCAAAACCCCTTTTACAAATCCCCAGCTTTATGAGTATATATCTCCATTATATCTCTTGATTCATGAATGCAGACATAATGAACCGGACGATTCGGGTCATATTTCCTGTATCCCCTGGAATCCGGCTTCACCAGGGGTAATGACGCAGTGCGATCCCTCCTTTGAGGATGGAAGCGGGCACTCCAGGGCGGCCCTTTATTTGATGTGGATTTATAAATATGGCCTTTATGATTCGCTAATTACAAAAAATACCGCAAAATCTTATGCAACTGGTTTGTTAAAAGGCCGTTTCTGTGAGAAGCCGGTTTATGATTCTAATCCATTGGTTCAAAATTTGTTGGTTGAATTGATCGGAGACTTATAACAATATTTACACCGAACCAGATGCGAATCATGTAGTAGAAGGATTGAGGCTACATCAGATCAAGCGCGATAGAGATTCTTCAATAATCCTTGTTGTAAAGGGCTTATTAATAATATCCTGAATTCCGATTTTTATTGCTTCAGAGAAAACATCTTTATTCCCATATGCGGTGACGAGTATCTTGATAACCCGGGGATGGGAGTTCTGAATCTTCCTGAAAAATTCAAGGCCATCCATGCCCGGCAGCCGATAATCAGTGATGATAATTTCATAGGATTGTTTCTTGAGTAATTTAAGTGCCTCCTCGGCAGTTTCAAGCGCCAATAAATGGCATCCCTCATTTTTAAAGAATAGGCTGAGAGAGTCTCTTATCCATTCATCATCGTCTATCAGCAATATTTTTTTTTCTTTTTTTGAAGGGATTTTTTAAAAAGAAAAAATTTTACTTGTGTTTAGCTATCGCGAGGATATTCTTTGTTAATT
>JBLIRS010000142.1:0-8274 GCA_049472415.1 bacterium
GTTAATCTTGGATTTGTAAACGCCTTTCTCCTGTCAGCCGGCGACGGTTATATGCTTATTGATACCGGTACGGCCCAGCAGTGGGATCACCTCGAAGCAGAACTGATCCAGGCCGGATGTCTGCCTGACAAACTTAAGCTTGTTATCGTTACGCATGGTGATTTTGATCATGCGGGCAACTGCTCCGAACTCCAGCGCAAGTACGGGGCAAAGATAGCCATGCACCCGGGTGACGTGGACATGGTCAGGACCGGCGTGCCTGTCAAGCGCAGGATCAAGGGAGTCATGGGCAGGCTGCTTTTATGGATGGGCGGGAGGATGGTCAGGGGGTTTAAAACGTTCCAGCCGGACCTCGTGCTTGAAGACGGGCAGGTGATCAGCGGACAAGGCCTGACGGCAAAGATTATTCACACCCCCGGCCATACAAAAGGGTCGATCGCCGTGCTTACTGATGACGGCATGCTTCTGATTGGCGACACCCTTTCCAACAGGTTCAGCCCCGGCTTTCCACCACTTATTGAAAATGAAGAGGAATTCCATAAGAGTCTTGAGATTCTGAAACGAACCGATGCAAGCATGGTTTTCCCAGGGCATGGAAAACCTTTTCCATTTGAAGCGCTCCTGGCGGTGAAGAACCCCGGCTAAAGGTCGGGGCTTCTTCCAATGAAAAAGCCATATCGGCTTGGGGGCTAGCACCACCAAACCTATAATCTGCCCTCCCAGTGCAAAGCACTGGGCCATTCCCGCGCAACGCACGGGGCATTCTGGCTTTTTCACGTAAAAGGGTAATGCCCTGACCATGATATGCCCATATAGTGAACGACTTTAATACGTTTACATGGTGCTATAAAACGGGCTCTGAGGCAGGGCTTGTTTTCGAAAGGCCATATCTCAAAAGGATAATAATTAAGCATGGGATCAAAAATTTTAAATAAGATCCTGATTCTCCTGGCGCCTGTCCTTTTTCTTGCCGCCATAATGGTTCTTTATCATGAACTTAAAGTTTACCATCTCAAGGACATCCTCCAAAATCTGAAAGAGATCAGCTCATATCAAATCTGGATGGCAATAACCCTTACGATAGCAAGCTACTTCATCATGACTTTGTATGACGCCCTTGCCTTAAGGTATGTCAAGCATCCGCTCCCATATACAAAAATAGGTTTTGCCTCGTTTATCGGATACGCCTTCAGCAACAACCTGGGGCTTGCCATGGTATCCGGCGGATCAGTGCGCTACCGCCTCTATTCCCTCTGGGGCCTTTCCATGCTGGATATCACCAAGATAATAGCCTTCTGCACTGTAACACTCTGGCTTGGATTTTTTACTCTGGCAGGCATTGTCTTTCTTCTGGAACCCCTGACATTGCCCGCTCAGATACACCTTCCATTCAACTCTGTTCAACTTCTGGGGATTTTATTCCTGTCTACTGTTATGGCCTTTGTTTTTTCAGCTTTAACGATCAAGAAACCTTTCACAATAAAGGAATGGGAATTCTCCATGCCGTCCTTCCGGACAATCGTCATCCAGATCGTAACCTCGTCACTCGACTGGGCTTTTGCAGGCTGCATAATCTACATCCTCCTTCCGGCCATCCCGGGATTTACTTTCTTCAGATTTCTATCCGTATTTCTAATTGCCCAGGTCGCAGGTTTAGCCAGCCAGATCCCCGGCGGGCTCGGAATCTTCGAGACGGTTGTGATCCTGTTTGTTCCTCCGGAGGTCCCCCGCCATCAGCTTTTGGGGTCACTGCTGGTCTTCAGGGGAATATATTATATCCTTCCCTTGTTGACCGCTACAGTTCTGCTGGGCATTCAGGAACTGCTTCAAAGATGGGATGCAGTAAGAAAATTTCACCAGGCATTCAGCGCCTGGATAACTGCCGTGATCCCGATAGCCTTTTCCCTTACCACCTTTTTAAGCGGGGTATTACTCCTTTTCTCGGGCGTCCTACCTGCCGCAAACTGGAGAGTTACATGGCTGAAGGACTTCCTTCCCCTGCCTGTTATGGAAGTGAGCCATTTTCTTGGTAGCATCATGGGTATTATTTTACTGCTTCTTGCAAGAGGAATATCGCGTAGAATCGATTCCGCTTATGTCCTGACCTCAATACTTCTGGCCGCGGGCATCCTCTTTTCACTGCTGAAAGGGCTTGACTATGAAGAGGCCATCATCCTGTCGGTCATGCTTGTTGCATTCCTTCCATGTCACCGATATTTTCGCCGCAAAGGATCTTTTATCAGCGGCAGATTCAGTCCCGGCTGGATCACCGCGATCCTCCTTGTCCTGCTGTGTTCCATATGGCTTGGCATGTTTTCCTTCAAACATGTCGACTATTCACATGATCTGTGGTGGAGCTTTACTATCCATGGTGACGCTCCAAGGTTTATGAGGGCCATGGTCGGTGTTCTGTGTACGGTCTTTATCACCATTGTATGGAGGTTATTGAGTCCTGCCTACCCTGATCAAATGAAAAAGGACACCCCGGACATGGCCATGATCCTTCCGGTTGTACGGGCATCCGGCTCAACCCATGCATCTCTTGCGCTTCTGGGCGACAAGTCCTTTTTATTCAGTCAGAAGGAAAACGCTTTTATCATGTACGGCATTTCAGGAAGAAGTTGGATCGCGATGGGAGATCCGATAGGCTCTAAAGATGAATGGTCTGAGCTCATATGGCGGTTTCGTGAGATATGCGACGCTTACAACGGATGGCCTGTCTTTTACGAAGTCAGGGCTGAGAACCTTTATCTGTATCTGGATATAGGGCTTTCGGCAGTTAAAATAGGAGAGGAAGGAAGGGTATATTTAAAGGATTTCTCACTTGAAGGAGGAACAAGCAAAAATCTTCGCTATACGGCCCGCAAAATCGAAAAAGATGGTTATACCTTCCGGATCATATCCAGAGAAGATGTACTTCCACTCCTTCATGAGTTCAAGTCAATCTCAGATTCATGGCTCAACAACAAGGCCACACGCGAAAAAGGTTTTTCTCTCGGCTTTTTTGACAATGAATATTTAAAGAACTTCCCGGCAGGGATAATAGAGAAGGATGGCAGGATAGTGGCATTTACCAATATCCTTACCGGAGCGGGCAAAAAGGAATTATCCGTTGACCTCATGCGCTATATCCCCGGGGTTCATAACAGCCTTATGGAATATATGTTCATAAGGCTCATGTTATGGGGAAGGGAGCAAGGTTATGAGTGGTTCAGTCTGGGGATGGCCCCCTTCTCAGGGTTTGAAAGCCGTGAATTGGCCTCCCTGTGGCACAGAACCGGCGCCCTTATTTTCCGTTACGGGGAACATTTTTACAACCTTCAGGGTCTAAGGCAGTACAAGGAAAAGTTCAGCCCTGTATGGGCGCCTAAATATCTGGCTTCACCCGGAGGATTATTTCTCCCCCGGATACTTGCAAATATCTCTTCATTGATATCAGGCAACCTGAGGGGTCTGGTGGCAAAATAGATAGCCATGTTCTACCGGCAGGGCCTGTTTCCCAAAGGCCATATCTAATAAGGTCAACTATGAGGATTCTGGTAATTGAAGACGAAAAAAAGGTGGCGGGATTTATCAGACGCGGATTGATAGAGGAGGGATATGCCGTTGATTTATCCTATGACGGTGAAGACGGGTATTTTCAGGCCAAAGAGATCCCCTACGATTGTATAATTCTTGATCTGATGCTGCCGAAACTTGACGGTGTAAGCCTATGCAGAAAATTACGACTGAACAATATCCAGACTCCCTTGATTATGCTTACCGCCAGGGATTCCGTAAAAGACAAGGTTGCAGGATTGGACTCCGGCGCGGACGACTATCTGACCAAACCCTTTGCTTTTGAAGAATTGCTGGCGCGCATACGAGTCCTTATGCGAAAAGGCAAAAATCAACAGCCTGCCAGGTTGCAGGCAGCAGACCTTGTCCTGGACCCGGTAAGTCATAAGGTCTGGCGCGGTGAAGAGGAAATAGCCCTTACAGTGAAGGAATATGCCCTCCTGGAATATTTTATGCAAAACGCCGGATCGGTGATTACAAGAACAATGATTGCCGAGCATGTCTGGGACATTAATTTCGACACATTTACAAACGTCATTGATGTCTATGTCAATTATCTCAGAAACAAAATCGATAAAGATCATGGGATCAAGCTGATTCACACAGTCAGGGGAAGGGGTTACATCCTGAAGGAAGAATAGATGTTTCCGAAATCCATACGTTATAAAATCGTATTATGGTATACGGCAATACTGGTGCTGGTGCTCTCACTTTTCAGCGCCCTGGTATATATTAATCTTGCAAAAACCCTGAATAATGATTTGAACGATATCCTGCAACTGAAGGCTGAAGGCGTGGCAAAATCCATTGACACCTACTGGGAGATAGAAAAAAAAGAAAACATTCCCAACGGCGCTGCAGAAGAGGTATTCAGCAAAATTAACAACCTTAATTTCAGCAGGATCGCCATGCGCTGGGTAGAGGAACAGCCAAGTGATCCTGAGCTGCTTGGGATTATTGTCAGCATCTTTGATTCCAAAGGTGAAAAGATCGCCTCTTCCGAAAACCTGTCCGGTATCGGTTTTACGGATAAAGGAAGCCTGAGAGCTGCCCTGCTTGGACACAGCCTTTTGGAAACCATGACGTTTTATAAGACTCCTTCCGGCAATGCAGAATTGATGCGGGTATTTACTATGCCGGTAATTGAGGATAACACGCTGACCTATATTGTCCAGGTAGCAATACCCATGACCTATTTCCAGAACGCATTGAACAAACTGCGTCTTGCATTCTCCATTCTTTTGCCCCTGATGATAGTTCTCTCCAGTGTTGCCGGTTTTTTTCTTGCGGCCCTTATCGTCAGGCCCCTTAAAAAGATCATGTCCAGTGTGCGCCGGATCACCGCTGAAAACCTGAGGCTGCGAATCAAAATCCCCGACACAAAAGACGAAATCAAAGAGCTTGTAGACACATTCAACGCCATGCTCCAAAAACTGGATGATGCCTTTTCATCCCAGAGACAACTGATCCAGGATGTCTCCCATGAACTTCGAACACCTCTCACCATAATGCGCGGCGAGATTGATGTGGCATTGAAAAAGGCCCGCTCCTCTAAAGAGTATGAAAATGCCCTTAAAAGCTGCCGGGAGGAGATCGGACGTCTGAGTATCCTGGTGGAAAATCTCCTTATCCTGTCCCGCTTCGACACCAGTGAGGCAGGCATGGACATAAGGCCTGTGGCCCTCTTGAGTCTGATAAAGGACATTGTCTCCGACGTATCCATACTGGCCGATAAAAAGGGGATTTCGATAAAATGCAACTGGTCGGATGAAATCATTCTTAATGGCGATGAACACCATCTCCGTCGAGCGTTGCTGAATATTATCGATAATGCCGTCAAATATACGGATCACGGCGGTACGATATTAATCGAACCGGAAAAGACCGATGAAGGCGCAAGGATAAAGATATCCGACACCGGGATAGGGATTCTGACTGAGAATATCCCTTTTATCTTCGACCGCTTTTTTCGCGGGGATAAATCCCGCTCCACCGAAGGTTACGGCCTCGGCTTAAGCATCAGCAAATCCATTATAGAAGCCCACAGGGGAAGCTTGTCCATTGAAAGCACACCCGGAGCGGGAACCACGGTAATAATAAACCTTCCGGATTAAAAAATTCTAACCTTCAACTAATCATCTTTTAACCTCTGCTGTGAGATACTGTACCCAACAATTTCACGAAAGGAGACTATTATGAAAAAAATAATCATTTTGGCGCTGGCATTCATATTTACAGCCTCTGTCTGTGTTGCTGGGACAACACAACCCAAAACTAAGGAGACAACCGGAAAGTCCAACACACTTAATATGGTGACATCGGATGCAAAAAAGAAAGATGAAACAAAGGAGATGACGGGCAAGGTAAAGATGGTTACTCTTGCGGACCCTGTAAAAGGGAAAAAGCCTGAGGTCACAATTATTAACGAAAAATCAAACGAGAAAACTTTCCTTATTAAGGGTACAACGACCATCTATGACCTTAATTCCAGGGCTATTACCTTCGACAAGTTAAAGGCTGATGAGAAGGTTGACATCAAGTACACAACAACCAAAGAGGGCGTTCGTGAAGCCGTATCCATAAGACTTCTCTCGTGATGTCCTTGTTTATCTCCTTGCATGCGGCAGACGGACCGGTCTGCCGCTTAATGCTTGGAGAGGGCCTGCAAATCCGAAATAGTCCCTTGAGAGTCTTTTTTGGAATATAAATATTATTCGGGTTGGATATGAGATCTGAGAATATTCAAAAGAGCATTTATATTACTGAACAGGACTTGGAAAATCTCATCCTCTTACTGGACATCTATATTCTTAGGAATAATGATCAGGAAGACCACATTGAGAAGCTGATAAACAATTTGGACAAGGCTAATATCATTGACGAAGAGCTTGTGACTGATGAACTGGTAATAATTAATTCAAGGGTCTCTGTAACAGATCTTGATTCAAAGAAGAGACTGACATTTGATCTGCTTTCCTCCGAGGTTGCTGATCTGGCCGATGGAAACCTTTCCGTATTGGCTCCGATGGGCGCAGCCGTTCTGGGATGCCGGACCGGAGATATTATTGAGTTAAGTATTCTGAAGCGCAATAAAAGGTTTAAAATTGAAGGCGTCCTTCACAAAAGGCAAAATACCATAATTTGAAATTATCATGAATATTAATAATCGGGATTCCATACATGAGCATGTTATTAAAGACTACGTGAATTTTTCAAAGGAGACAGGTGATGGCAGTGAATTTTAAGATTAAGACATCCCATGTCGGTGATGAGCTGCATATAAATCTGGCAGGTGATTTTGACGGATCTTCAGCGTGTGAGCTGCTGAATAATCTGGAGGATAACAGCGGCAACATCAGCCGAATTTTTATAGACACAACCGGTCTTAAGAATGTACATCCTTTCGGGCAGGTAATTTTTGAAAATCAACTTCCATCAGCCGGCAGATTTGACGGAAAGATAATGCTGGTAGGCAAATATGCAAAAAAAATCGCGCCGGCCTATATTGGAGATCATTTATGATCTACTATATCGGGCGATAAAAATAATTGCACATTATATTTTAACAAGAAAAATTCTTATAATGTCATCCTGCGACTTGATCGCAGGATCTGCCTGTTAAGAAGACTGGATTCTGCGGTCAAGCCGCAGAATGACAATAATTATGCGCAATTTTATAATTCGTTAAGTACAAATAAATTACATGCATAATTATTGGGTAACATTTATAAGTATATATTTTTTAATCGATATTAAAAGGAGATGCGATTTGAAAACAATGAAACAACCGTGGATGATTTCTATGATGCTTTTTGTATCATCATTCTGCGCATATGCAAGAGCCGAAGTCCCGGCAAAATACAACCTCGATAATCAATTGGAAAAGGTATCAGAGATTTCCAAATACAACTTCATGAGCTGGGACAAGGTTGACAATCAGTCTTTTATTTTACAAACTAGCCCCAGCGACTATTATCTGATTGTATTAAGCAGTCCATCCGGCAGATTGGCCTACAGCGAAACAATCAGTATTCCTGATACAAATGCCATGGTTAAACCGGGTTACAACAATGTCATTATTAAAGGCAATGGTTTTAAAGATACCTGCATAATCAGCAGAATTTACAAGTTTAAGGATTCCGAGCAGGTTAAAGCTATCAAAACACAGCTCACGGAGAAAATAAATTAAAGATGCATTTTCCTGTTTCAGGTGTGGATGTAAACCCGATAATCCCCTTTGCGGTGTCGTTTATAATATCATTCTTCACTTCAATGGGAGGAGTGTCCGGTTCCTTCCTTCTGCTGCCTTTCCAGATAAGCTTTCTCGGTTATACCGGTCCGGGCGCCAGTCCCACAAACCTTGTCTATAACTTCATCGCCGTGCCGGGCGGGATATACAGGTACATAAGGGAAGGAAGGATGGCATGGCCTCTGGCATGGCTGATCATTGCCGGCACATTGCCGGGGGTTTTTATCGGGGCAATAATAAGGGTAACTTATCTCTCCGATATCAGTAACTTCAGATATTTTGCCGGGGCCGTGCTATTGTATCTGGCATTCAGGATGTTCTATGACCTGACGCCCCTTGCAGGGGCCGGGATCATGAAGGCCCGCGCGCTGGAGGCCGAATTCAGGAGGAAAACAGGCTATGGCCCTTTCCAGATAAGAAGCCGGCTGGATAAAAGCGGCCTTATAAGGACCGTGAATCTCTCATGG
>JBLIRS010000143.1:0-8271 GCA_049472415.1 bacterium
TGTCCGATCTGTAGCCATGGATATATACTCCTGTTTATCCGGAGAATACCTGGACCTGGAAAAGAGGGTGGATATCGATCCGGAAAAATGTGCGCTTTGTTTGACCTGCCTGCGTTCATGCCCACATAAGGCCATTGAGATCGGCAATGGAGATCCCGGCCAGAAGGGTGCTGCAAGGGTGATTTCCGAGGCATGCCGGGGATGCGGCATCTGCGTCGGGGAGTGTCCGGCCAAGGCCATTGAGATGATTACTTATTCTGATAACCAGATCTTTTCTGAATTTATGAATGAGGGATAAGCACTATGGATTTTACACCTGTCATTGTGGCCTTTTGCTGCGAAAACTCGGCTTACAGGGCCGCTGATACGGCAGGCTCAAAAAAGGAAGGATATCCTCCCAACATAAAGATCTGCCGGCTCCCCTGCTCAGGAAAGCTTGAGATTATTCATATCTTAAAGGCATTTGAAGAGGGCGCGGACGGGGTATTTGTTTTTGCGTGCCATCAGGATAGCTGCAAATTCTTAACAGGTAATATACGCGCGGGAAAAAGGATTGATCATGTAAGCGATCTACTGGAAAAGATAGGCATTGAAAAGGAGCGTTTGCTTTTTTTTCAATTGTCCGAACTGGAATGGACCACCTTTCTGGACATAGTTCGGGAGGGAAATGAAAGGATCAAGGGCTTGGGGCCAAGTCCGGCAAAGGTAAAACAATGATTATCGCTGAGCAGAAAGAAATATCGGAAATTATTGATATGGTAGGAGATCACCAAAAGATCCTGGTGATCGGTTGTGATACCTGCGTCACCATATGCCTGGCGGGAGGGATTAAGGAGGCCGCCATCCTGGCCTCAGCGCTTCGATTGGCATTCAGGGTAAAGGGCAAGCAGGTGAAAATAAGGGAAACCAGTATCGAGCGGCAATGCGAGCTGGAATTTGTAGACCCCCTTGCACCAATAATAGAGGACAGCGACTTTTTAATATCAATGGGATGCGGAATAGGTGTGCAAACCATAGCTGAACGATTCAATCATCTAACGGTAGTTCCCGCATTGAATACCAAATTTTTAGGCCTTCCTGAAAAACAGGGGGTCTGGGTTGAACGCTGCCAGGCATGCGGCAATTGTGTTTTGGATAAGACCGGGGGCATTTGTCCCATCTCCAGATGTTCAAAAAGCCTGTTAAACGGACCCTGCGGAGGTTCCCAGGACGGCAAATGTGAAATAAATAAAGAGGTCGACTGTGGCTGGCATTTAATATATGAACGACTGAAAAGCTTGGGAAGGCTTGAATGCCTGGAAGAAATCATGCCAATAAAAAACTGGTCTACAAGTCGTGACGGAGGTCCCAGAAAGATAGTCAGGGAGGACATGTGTCTATGAAGTCAGGCAGCCATCTGGAGACATTGCTGGGCAAAGGACATTTTGTAGCCACTGCTGAGTTAGGCCCACCGAAGAGCGCTGATCTCGAATTGATCAAGAAAAAGGCATCTATTCTTCGCGGATTTGTAGATGCGGTAAATATCACGGATAATCAGACGGCAATTGTCCGTGTCTCAAGTATTGCGGCGGGAAAAATCGCATTCGAGGAGGGACTTGAGCCGATCATACAGATGACCTGCAGGGACCGCAACCGTTTGGCCATACAAAGCGATCTTCTCGGGGCATATGTTTTGGGTCTGCGAAATCTATTATGCCTGAGCGGTGATCATCAGAGCTTTGGGAATCACCCTTATGCAAAAAACGTTTACGATCTGGATTCCATTCAACTGGTTCAGATGTTAAAGAATATGAGGGATGAAAAGATATTTGAATGTGGCGAGGAGATTCGTAACACCAAAAAATCCGATATCCTGGAACCCCGTATGTTTCTAGGGGTAGCTGCCAATCCATTCGCCGATCCCTTTGAGTTCCGGGTGATCCGGCTGGCAAAAAAGATAAAGGCAGGGGCTGATTTTGTTCAGACTCAATGCATCTTTGATCTTCCTAAATTTAAAGAATGGATGAAGATGGTCGTTGACCGCGGCTTGCACGAAAAGGTCCACATCCTTGCAGGTGTAATGCCCATAAAATCATACAGGGTGCTCCAATATATGAAGAACAACGTTGCAGGCATGAGTATTCCGGATGATCTGATCGAAAGGATGAAGGGCGCGGAAGACCCCAAGGCCGAAGGGGTTGAAGTATGTATCGAAATGATTCAGCAATTGCGGGAAATTCCTGGGATTCACGGTGTACATATTATGGCGGTGGAATGGGAGGAAATAGTCCCTGAGATTGTTCAAAAGGCAGGGCTTTCCCCAAGACCGGCTGTACAATAATAAAAAAATAACTTTTAAATTGATAAAGCCATAGGCAATATCAACTTTAGGCACTTTAGCGCACTTTTTTTAACTTTAGGCACTTGAAACTTTAGGCACTTTAGGCACTTAAAATAAAGGAGTTTAAGTAATGCCGGTATCAAAAGAAAAGGGAAATACCACCATTAATGTTTCCGATCTGGACGCAAAATTCAAGTATGAGGTCTCGGACCAACCAGGTGGTGAAAATCTTAAACTTTGTTTTTCATGCGGTATCTGTACTGCCGGCTGTCCTGTTACAGAGGTGGAAAATGATTACAATCCCAGAAAACTGATCCGCATGATACTATTGGGAATGAAGGAAGAGGTGCTCTCTTCCAATCTGATCTGGCTATGTTCACTTTGTTATACCTGTTACGCCCGTTGTCCTCAAAACGTAAAATTTACGGATATTATGGGTGTTCTCAGGGATATGGCGGTCAGGGAGAACTATGTGCATCCCTCCTTTGTAAAAAATGTGGACGAGATTGACCGGCTATCTCAACAATTGAGGCATCAAATGGTTCGGTCCATCTTTCCGTACAAAAAAAAGAACAAATCTATCAATCAAAAAGAGTTGTTGAAAAAAGCGCTCGAGAATATGAGTAAGGAGTAAACGTACGATGGGGAATAATTCTCCAAAAAAGAAGATCGGGGCTGTTATGGTAGTTGGCGGAGGTGTTGCGGGGGTGCAATCCGCCCTTGACCTGGCTGACTCAGGATATAAGGTTTATCTTATCGAGAGGGGATTGAGTATAGGCGGTGTAATGGCGCAACTTGATAAGACCTTTCCGACCAATGACTGTTCCATGTGTATCCTGGCCCCCAAATTGGTGGATACGGGCCGTCATCAAAATATAGAGATCATTACAAACTCCGAGATCCTGGGCCTTGCCGGTAATGAAGGGGAATTTTGGGTCAGGATATTGAAACATCCGAGGTATATCGACGAAACCAAGTGTAATGGATGCGGTGATTGTGAAAAGCAATGCCCTGTAGAGGTACCCAATGAATTTGAACAAAACCTCAGCATAAGAAAGGCTATTTACAAACCTTTTGCTCAGGCCATCCCAAATAAGTATTCTATTGACAAACAGGGAAAGTCACCATGTAAGCTTGCCTGTCCTCTCGAACAAAATGCCCAGGGATATATTGCCCTGATCAAGGAAAAAAAATTCGCTGAGGCCTTTAACCTGATAAAAAAGAATAATCCTATTCCCATTGTCTGCGGCAGAATATGTGCACACCCATGTGAAGAGGTTTGCAAGAGGGGAGAAATAGACGAACCCATGTCCATTGCCGCCTTGAAACGCTTTGTAGCCGATTACGCATTTGAGCATAATATCGAGGCACATCTTGAGAAGGCTGCGGAGAGAAAGGAAAGCGTTGCAATCATAGGATCAGGACCTGCAGGTTTGGTTGCAGCACATGATCTGGCCTTGCTGGGCTATAAGGTTACCATATACGAGGCCATGGCTGTCGCGGGTGGTATGCTTGCCTTAGGTATACCTGATTACCGCCTTCCAAGGGATATCCTGAATTCTCAAATCGATTTTATCAAGTCCCTTGGTGTCGAAATAAGGTTGAACTCCCCAATAGGTCCTTATTTCAACTTTGACGATCTAAAGGCTGAAGGATATAAGGCCATTTTAATTGCGACAGGTGCCCACAAAAGCCTGACATTGAACATCCCCGGAGAAGAATTAAAGGGTGTGGTTCATTGCACTGATTTCCTGTGCGATGTGAATCTTGGCAAAAAGGTCGATGTGGGAGACAGGGTGGCCGTCATTGGCGGAGGGAACACAGCCGTTGATGCCTCAAGAACGGCATTCCGTCTGGGTGCCAAGGAAATAACCATCATCTATAGAAGGACCAGACTGGAGATGCCCGCGCTGGAGGATGAAATCGAGGCCGCTGAATTTGAAGGGGTTAAAATCGAGTATTTAGCGGCACCCGTTCAGGTCCTGGGAGAAAACGGCCGTGTTACCGGATTGAAATGCGTGCGCATGGAATTGGCCGAACCTGATGATCGTGGCCGCAGAAGACCCGTTCCCATTGCCGATTCCGAATTCATTATCCCTGCTGATACCGTTATCCCCGCATTGAGCCAGTCCCCTGACCTTTCCTTTTTGCCCGGCGACACGGACCTTAAGATAAGCCCATATGACACACTGGATGTGGACCCTGTTACAGGAGCAACCAATCTGGAAGGGATCTTTGCATCGGGCGAAGTCGTTACCGGACCCGGGATCGCTGTCGAAGCAATGATTTCGGGAAGGGAGGCGGCCATATCCATTGACAGGTATATCAACGGCGAGGATATGAGAAAGGGAAGAGAGACCAAAAAGATTTTTGAAAAGGCGGAGCCGGAAATAGAGCGTTGGAACGTAGAGACAAGGCCGCGTGTCAAAATGCCCAGACTCAACCTGGAAGAGCGCAGAGGCAATTTCAGGGAGGTAGACCTGGGATTGACGGAAGAGATGGCAGTGGAAGAGGCCAAACGATGCCTTAACTGTGGTGTTTGCTCCGAATGCATGGAATGTGTGGCAACCTGTAAGGCGGATGCAATAAGACATGACATGAAAGAAGAAATAATAGACATAGAAGTGGGAAGCCTTATCCTGGCCCCGGGTTATGAAGAATTCGACGCCAAACTGAAGACCAATTTCGGCTATGGCCGCTTTCCCAACGTAGTCACGAGCATGGAATTTGAGCGTATCCTGAGTGCCTCCGGTCCCTACAAGGGGCATGTGGTTCGCCCATCCGACCACCGCGAGCCCAAGCGGATTGCATTTATCCAGTGTGTGGGGTCAAGGGACACCTCCTGTGATAACGATTATTGCTCCTCTGTTTGCTGTATGTATTCCATCAAGGAAGCTGTTATTGCAAAAGAGCATGTCCGGACCATAGAACCAAGTATCTTTTATAATGATATGAGAGCTTATGGAAAGGACTTCGATAAATATGTGAATCGCGCGGAAAAGGATTACGGGGTAAGTTTCATCAAGTCCCTTGTCTCACATGTTGAGCAGGTACCTGATACCAAAGACCTGGTATTGAAATATTTACTTGAAGACGGACGACTGATCAGCGAAAAATTCGATATGGTTATCCTGTCTGTAGGGTTCGAGCCGCCGCATGACGTCCAGGAGATGGCAAAAAGATTGGGTGTTTCCTTGAATAGATTCGGATTCTGCCGTACCGAAGCGATGGCCCCTTTGAAGACATCACGACCGGGAGTCTATGTCTGCGGCGCCTTCGCCGGACCAAAGGATATACCTGAAACAGTTACACAGGCAAGCGGGGCTGCCAGTGAGGCTTCAGCTTTGCTACACCAGTCCAGGAATACTATGGTTAAAGAAAAGACCTATCCGCCTGAAAAGGACGTCTCAGGAGAGCCCCCCCGGATCGGGGTATTTGTATGTCATTGCGGGATAAATATAGGCGGTTTCCTTAATGTGCCTGAGGTTATGGAATACGCGCGCACCCTCCCCTTTGTGGAATTCGCTACAGAAAACCTCTATACATGCTCTGAGGACACACAGCAGAAGATGGTGGAGGTCATAAGGGAGCATAATCTCAATAGGGTCATAGTTGCCTCCTGTTCTCCAAGGACACACGAACCTCTCTTTCAGGAGACCATCCGTGAAGCGGGTTTGAATCCATATCTTTTTGAAATGGCCAATATACGGGACCAGTGTTCCTGGGTGCACATGTTTGAGAAGGAAAAGGCCACAGAGAAGGCCAAGGACCTGGTTAGGATGGCGGTTTATAAGGCAGCCCTCATAGAACCCTTAAAGAGACTCTCTTTGCCGGTAAACCCTGCTGCCATGGTCATAGGAGGCGGTGTGGCGGGCATGTCCAGCGCATTAGCCCTGGCTGATCAGGGCTTTGATGTACATCTGGTGGAAAAGGATTCACAGCTCGGAGGGATAGCAAGAAAGATCTATTTTACCCCGGGTGAGAGGAATTTTCCCATGCAACTGGATTCTATGATCAATCAGGTAAAGCAACACCCCTTGATTCATCTGTATATGGACTCCGAAGTGACCGGGGTTGCTGGATTCGTAGGGAATTTCAGCTCAACGGTCCTGACGAAAAGGCGCGAAATAACCCTGGATCATGGAGCCGTTATCGTGGCCACAGGGGCGGAGGAATATCTGCCGCAGGAATACCTTTATGGACAAAATTCAAAGGTTGTCACGGCCCATGAACTGGAAGACCTTATTTCTACGAAAAATTTGGATGAGCTTAATATAAAAAATATCGTAATGATTCAATGCGTAGGTTCCAGAGAAAAGGGCCGGATGTATTGCAGCAGGGTCTGCTGCAACCAGAGTATAAAAACCGCCCTGCGTATTAAGGAGATCAATCCGGACATAAATATATATATCCTGTACCGCGATATCCGTTCCTATGGGTTTCATGAGGAGTTTTACCAGAAGGCCCGCTCAAAGGGAGTTTTGTTCATCCGTTACGATCTGGATGAAAAGCCCATCGTATCCCGGAATCCCGAAAAAGGGGACGGTTCTATTTTGGTTAAGGTAAAAGATCCCATACTTAATAAGCATATTACCATGCCAGCGGATATATTGGCCCTTGGAACCGCGATCCTGGCGCCTGAGCAAAACAAGGATATTGCCAAGATGTTGAAGGTACCGGTCAATGAGGACGGATTCTTTCTGGAAGCCCATATGAAGCTGCGACCGGTTGATTTTGCCACAGATGGAATATTTGTTTGCGGACTCGCCCACGCGCCTAAATCTTTAGATGAAAGTATTGCACAGGCCAAGGCTGCCGCGTCACGGGCATCTCTGGTTCTGAGCAAATCCGCCATTCAGACACAGGGCCAAACTGCCTGTGTTGATAAAAACCGTTGTGCAGGCTGTGGCCTTTGTGAGTTAGTTTGTGCATACAAGGCAATTGAGCTTGATTTAGAAGAGGGATGCGCCAAGGTCAATGAGGCCCTCTGCAAGGGATGCGGCGCCTGCTCGGCCACCTGCCGCTCAGGGGCGATCGATGTCAAGGGATTCACGGATCAGCAAATATTTCAGATGATGGAGGCCTTATAAATATGGATAAAGACAATAAGCAAGGGTCCTGGGAGCCAAAGATCGTTGCATTTCTTTGTAATTGGTGCAGTTACGCCGGTGCGGATCTGGCAGGGATCAGCAGGATTCAATATCCCCCCAATATCCGTGTGATTCGTGTGCCCTGCTCCGGAAGGATCAATCCTGTTTTCATCCTGAAGGCATTGCAAAGCGGTGCTGACGCGGTTCTGGTCTCCGGGTGCCATCCCGGCGACTGTCATTATGTAAGCGGCAACTACTACGCCAGAAGAAAATTTGAGATATTTAACCACCTTCTGGATTATATCGGGCTGGAAAAAGGGCGGGTTTTTTTTTCCTGGGTCTCTGCCGCAGAGGGTGAAAACTTTGGACATTTGATTTCATATGTTGTTGATGAAGTAAAAAAAATAGGACCCGCAGAAAAGCTGGTAAAATTGATTTAATAAATCTTTTTGGTTGAATACTGCATCGAATTTGATATTGGAGTTTATACATGTGGTCAGAAGAAATAAATAAAAAGATCAAAACCACTGCTGAATCCTTATTACAGGAAGGAAAGGTTGATCTCATCATAGGCTATCAGGCAGGCACCTCGCCTTTACGGACGAGGCCCTGTTTTGTTCTTGATGCAGAGCAGGCATCCCGTTTGATCTGGAACCCCTTTTGCGAAAACAACCTTAGTGTCTATCTAAACGGCAGAACGGAAAAAATAGGATTAATAGCAAAGGGGTGCGATGCAAGATCCGCTATTATCGCATTACAGGAAAGACGAATAGATCGTGACCGCTTAATTATTATAGGCATTCCATGCTCCGGAATCGTGGACCGTAAAAAATTGGCATTTATGACGGATGTTGATAGTAT
>JBLIRS010000144.1:0-8256 GCA_049472415.1 bacterium
AAATTTAGGGCATTATGAAATGCCCGCAGGATATTGAAGGGGCTTATGCTCACAATTCCTTTTATATAGTTCAAACCCGTAATCTGCCTCAGAATTCCTGAACAAACAGCCTGGCACCCATATTCCAAGATCACTATTGTCATAATTCAAATTCCTTAAGATTAATCGAAGATTAATCGGGACACAATACTTAATTATATTTAATTGAAATTAATGTGACAATACTTGTTTTAATTTAATTAAGTTTTGTGTCCCTTTGTCCTAACAATGACTTTGCCGATATCCTGCCAAACACCCATCATCCGGCAATTCTTGTGCAAATAACCTGTGGCTGGTAAAGCTCCGCTTCAAACCGACCCAAAAGGACAATTTGTTCGGAATCTGTAACCTTCAAAATTGAATATCAAAAAAATTAAATTTTTTTAATCTTAATTTAATCTTCTTTTAATCATTCTCATGGTAAAATAAAAATAACGTCATGAAGAAGGGAGGTGAAAACTATGATTTCAAACAGAATATTGAGAAATGTTTTATTGGGTCTTATTATATCCTTGACACTTGGGCTTATCTTTTCACCAATGGCCTTTTGTCAATATTGGACGGCGCTTCCTCCTTATAATACCCTGTGGCCATTATGGTCATCCGTACTATCACCCGTAGATCCTACGACAGGGCTTGCCACACCAATAGTTAGCAGCCTGGCTCCAAACACTTTACTTCCTGTTCAACCCGCTATTACATGGGACCCCTATATGCCATATCCCTGGTTTCTTTATAATTCTCCTTTTGGGCTGGTATTTTATGATATCTTTCAAGGCTTTTCTATGTGGCCTCCGCTCTATCTATTTAATCCCTTTACATTAACTCCTGCACCTATCACGCTCCCTGCTAATTATTCAAGTCTGGCACCCATTTCTCTTCCTTTTCTTGCTCAATATGTTCCTACTGCAAATTCTGAATATATTAGTCAATTCGGCCTGAATGCATTCCTGTTAAGTGCTCTTCAACTTGCGCCATGATAATTTATGATATTAATCCCTTTAAAAATAACAAAAAAGGGAGGATTGTAGGTCTCATTCACCTTTTTAAGCTATTTAATTGTTTAATTTATTTATTATAATGGAGTAATCAGTATGTCAGGAAAGAAGGTTATCAAAACTTTTATTTTATGTGCAGCTATATTAGCAGTCTTAGGGCTTATGGTGAGCAGGATTACAGTTGCTCAGACATGGACGGCACTACCGCCATATAATTTCCTCTGGCCATTGTGGTCACGGGCCTTGTCTCCGGTTAATCCTCTTAGCGGGCTGCCAACTCCCATAGTCAGCGGCCTTTATCCGAGCACTGTACTTCCCGCCCAGCCAGGTTTGGCATGGAATCCGGCTTTGAGCTATCCATATTTTCTTTATAATTCACCTGTAGGGATGCAGTATTATGATATCATTTTCGGAATGAATGCCTGGCCGCCCAGCTATGTATGGAATCCTGTAACAGGAGCATCCGTACCAGTCGGTTTACCGGCGGGATATGGTTTTCTACCTGCGACAGACCCTCTCTGGATACAACAAAACCTGCCGGCTGCAAATCTGGCCTATCTGGCAGAATATCCAAATCTGGCCCTGGCCGCTTACAATATAGTTCTGCCTCCAAATCTGACAGGTTTAAATCCATGGCTGGCTTCTCTAATATATCCGACACCAGCCTTTTCCTCACTTCTTACAGTAGCTGATATTCTAGGGTACTGATTTTTTGTGATTTCAGTCCAAAAGGGAGCTGATGGGCTTAATCCCTTCAGCTCTTTTTTATTATATTTCCCCTTGTATATCCCACCAATGCCGGATCTCATCAATAATTAATCCGGACATTTCACTTTCTTCTAATCGATAGGAACACCAATTAATCAAATGGATATAGTAGAAAACACTATATAATTTGTCGTATATCACACTATTTTCAAATATAAATTTTGGTATTAAAATTGTATTATATAGTAATAGAAAAATAACCGCCCGCATTAAAAATTATAATAATCATATTGGAGGAAAGTTATTCATGGTGATCTGCCTTCGATGCTCTGTCTTCTGTTTTACGCCGGTTGTTAAAGGACATGAAAGACAATCGAACCTTTAAAAGGAAGTATTATTTTGAGCAAAACCTTATAAATTCAGGTATAAGGAGTACAGAAAATGAAACAGAAAATGAAATGCAATGTGATTGAAACAACAATTATTATCCTGATTACAGGTATATTCTTATGTTTGTCAAGTCCAATCAAGGCCCAATATGGCCCGTTCTCTTATCTTTCGCCTTCTCTGGGAAATCCGGGCCTGTTTCAAAGCCCTTCATTTTTGACCGGCTTCCCTTTTAGCGGTTATACGCCCGGTTTTTCCGGGGCAAACATGGGCACTTATTACGGATACAATCCCTATAATCCTTATGGTAACTCATACGGTGCACCCGGTTCCTATTATTCATATTATCCTTATTATACCTCCTACCCAGCGCCGCCTCCCCTCCCTGTGGGTAATATAGAGACTGTCAGGGCCATGGAGGCGAAGGGGATATATATCTACTATATATTTGAGGAGGCATATTCCGACGGAGTAACGATACCAAGCCCCGAAATAACATTGCAGATCGCCGATGTCAGCAATCCTGATGATCCTGATATAGTCAAAAGCATCTCATTCGATTATCCCGTATCCGATATCTTTCTCTACGGGGATTATCTGTACTGGATTTCAGACACCGGCCTGGAGGAACTTGGTTATAATCTGAATGAGGATGAATACATATTAGGGGTTTTTGATATATCCAATCCGGTTTTCCCCATAAAGAGGGACACCCTGAAGCTGAAATTTTCTTCCCAGGGCGCTCCAGCATTCTCCTTTAATGAAGACCGTCTTTATATCCTGTATCAAGAGCAGGATGAGGACTGGGATGATGAAATCCATAAGCTGATCACCATCGACATCTCCGATCCGGAAGATCTTATAAAGCTATCTACCGGGGAGATAGAATTGGATGGCTCCATAATACACGACATGACTATCAGGGATGACCTTGCAATCCTCTCTAAGGGCTATATCATCGATATATCCGACCCCAAACATCCATACCTAGTCTCCGAAGTGGAAGATAACGGAAGCCACCTCGGACGCCATGCGGTATACGGAAATTATCTGCTTCTCACCGCAGAGGAAGAAGGTTTGTGGATAGTTGATATAGAAGACCCATCCAAGCCCGAGTTTATAACAAAAATAGAGTTGGCATGGCCCAAAGATATTATCATCAGGGATCAGCTTGCATATATATCCGATTACTGCAAGGGGCTCAATGTTGTGGACCTTACTGACCCGGAAGATCCCGAACTGATCCAAGGATACAGGCTCCCTTCACACAAGATGTACCGCAGCACCTCTAATAGCACGGAAGGCTGGCTAAATGATATGGACATTGGAGAAGGGCTTGCCTTTACCCTTTCCCATTCAAATATACAGATATGGGATATATCAGAGAAAGACGATGTTCAGATGGTTGAGAGGATCGGCTCTTCTCATGAACAGGAGGATCTGACGGAAACGATAATTCCGGGAAAACTGGTTTTGCTTCTTTCACAGGACGCAATAGATTTGCTGTCCATCGGCCAGGTCGGGGGTATTGCCACTTTCGGTATTGATTCACTGGACGAATTAAACGAGGAATACGATATATATAAAATAACAAAAGAAACATCATCATGGGAAATCCCTGCGATAATGTCCGACTATGATAATTATTCAAAAAGGACCTTTTCCATAGAATTCCCGGAATCCGTAGATATGTATGATATATGGGATGACTATATGGACAATCCATATTGCCTTATTGCGGAGTTTCTCTATATATCCGATTCCTCTTCGAATGGAATTATTGCGGGTTACGGAAGCGGCTATTATGGCTTACCCTTTCCAGGGGGATATGGTCTGGGAAGTGCTTATGGCCCGGGGGGATATGGACTGGGGTACGGGTCTTTCAATCCTTATGGTTATGCTGGGATTCCATTCCAAGGGACCAACCTTCTGCAAGGCCCCTTTGGTTTATCAGGAACAGGATATTCACCATACGGCCTGATCAATCCTTTTCAGTATGTGACGGGGATACCCGGCATTATCAATTCAACCCCCTGGAATCCGATATCATCATTGTTTCCGGGTGGAAACCGGCAATTTCCCAACCAGTCATACTGGCCCGGTTACATATATACAGGCGCAAACATTTATAACTCATATAACTCAATATACCCTGGAGGAAATTATTCCATGCCCTATCCGTTCATATAAATACTTTAATCCGGAATTACATTAAAGGGAATGAAAAATGCTTCAGTACAAATAATGTCTTCAGGCATAAACACTAAAAATTGGAAGGAATATTAAAATGATACAATCATGGATCTTCTGTTTACAAAAAAGTATAAGAATCCTCAATAGGGATTTCCAAATGAATAACAAGAGATTAATAGCTTTTTTTGTTATCATCAACATCATAATATTAGTCTTTCCTATAAATATTAATGCTCAATGGATGCCATTTACCGGGTTAAATTTTCCGTGGCCATCTTACACCGGGTCTTTATTCAGCCCTAACTACTCAACATACGGGAATTCCTTCCCCACGTCATTTTATCCGTTCCCCGGATCGTTTTCCGGAGGAATATATGGAGGCTTGAATGGAGGATTGTATGGATTATCGTCAGGTTACAACAACTATACTGGTGGGGGGAATTATAACCTCTTTTCTCCGGGCTTAAGTCCCTTTTTTATGCCCACCAATCCTTATATAAGCCCCTCATCCCTTGTAACTTCAGGCAATCAGCCAAACTGGACGGTAAACGTGTTGCCCGGCAACAATAACTGGTGGCAGGGACCACCCTTATATTTCCCACAGAATTCGTTATTTAATCCTATTTTACCGAGTATTATTCCGGTTTCTCAGCCGAACACTTACTGTGATCCGGCTTCTGCACCGGGCAGGATGAAAGGGGACTGGAACAGCCAGATGCTGAAAGATGAAGATGGCAATGCATTGTCAGGGGAACTGAGCGTTAGAAGCGGAGGTGACAGCGATACGATAAATATGCTGGATTCTTACCTTATCCTGGGCGAAGGCTCCCTTACTGAATTTAAATACACCCGCACCAGCGGCAAGGCACCCATATCCTTCCAGGGGACTTTTTATTCAGGATATACAGCTAATTTTACCGGTACTGCCAACAATAAACTTTGCTGCAGGAATACCTACTGTGCTTTTGCCGGTGTCTTTGAGGTGGAAGGCAACTATGTAATCAAAGACAAGCTGGGAGAAATCGCAGATAAAGGCACCTTTAAGCTCAAAGGACCCGTTAGCAGCTCATCTCAGAGTCCTAAACCGGTTGACGCCATCAAGGCACTGGGAAAGCCTGTTGATGAAGGCAGGGAAATCCTTTCACTGACTACCGGAGCAGACGGCCGCATCTATGGAGGAACGGATATCGGGTGCCTGAATGTAGGGCATATGTTTATCTATGATCCTGCCACTGAAGAGACGATTGATCTGGGCAACCCGGGATATGAATGCAATGCCATGACTACAGGGACGAATGGCTTAATCTATCTTGGCGGAGGTACAAGGTCTTCAGGGGACCATGATTGTAAGTCAATAGGTTATGCCAACTTTGCCATCTATGACCCGGACAGGCCCTGGAATCCCGGCCAGGGATCGAATGCCAACCCCCGGGACCTGGGACAGGCCGTGAATTTCAGCGGAGAAGTCGAGGGCTATCCAATTGTGGTTCATGATCTGGCCACTGCCCCCGATGGAAAAATATATGGTTGTACAGGTTACAGAGATGGACAATCGGGGGAATACTATGCCAACCTGTTTGTGTATGATCCCCAAACGGATACCATAAAGAATCTGGGGCGGCCGATCTCGAACCATAGCAGCATCACCAGGCTGGCAATAGCTCCGGACGGCATTATCTACGGAATAATTCTCGGACCTCGCACAGGATACAGGCCCCCTCCGGGAAAGCTTTTCTCCTATAATCCGGAATCCGCATCCTTCACCATGATCAATACGCCATCCACTATTGAGGGGGCCGGTGACCTTACCGTAGGAGTTGATGGTCTGTTATATCTGGCAGGGAATGAAAACAACACCACTATATTTACCTATGATCCGGTCTCAAAATCCTTTGATATAAAAGGCGGTCTTGGCGGAGGAGGCAGTGTCCTGAGGATGATCACTGCTGCTGCAGATGGGATCATTTATATGGGTTGCGCAGTAAATGGTTATTTTGTCCGCTATGATACCGAAAAGGCATGGGATGACAGTCCATATAGTGAGGCCAATGACAAACCCGGAGTGAATCCGAGGGTCTACCATTCCACAGGAAAGGTCAATGCCTTGACCGAAGGCCTGGACGGCACTATCTATTTTGGCAATTTAAACGGGCAGCTATTTTATTTCGAAGGAGAAGAATAACCTTCTTCCCAGCCGAAGCCGCTAAAAGGCATGGGATCCGGAAGTATCTGCATTGTCAATATTGAAATGTAATTGTTGGCGTAATATATACCTCCACCTCATCCTTAACAATTGCATCTCCCGTACTATCTCTATAACCTTATCCGCCATTATGGTGGAAGAAAACGCCACACCTGCCACACCCGGCGAATTATTTGTGGTTTACGCAATGCAGCCGCACATATAAGTCCCATGACCGCAATCGTCATCTTTTCACATTCTCCATTGAGGACCAGGCTGGAAACATGCGCTCATTTTCAAATTATAATTCCGGATGATTCAAGTAACATTATATTACGATAGGAGAAGCTTTTATAAAGAGGCAGATATACCAAAAATATGATAAAATCTTATTATACATTTTTATTTGTTATAAGGTGGAGTTTAATATATACGGAGAACTCGAAGCATCACAAAAGATTAAAAAGGGTGAATGCATAAAAACCGATAGTGATTATAGAGAGTTTATGATGATTCCACATTAAAAGTTAGAGGATTTGTGAAACGCGACTATAAAAATAAAATATTAATTATAATCAAGACGATACTGAGTATCCTCCTTGTAATAACTTTATACTTATTAATTGCTTTTATCTGGTTATATGGCTGGTTTGATCTTAATATGAAATGGGAATTTTTGGCTGCACCAACTATGCTTATATTAACATGGCTTATGTCTAAAAGCATCGAAGCAATTGTCTTCGGAGTAATTGCCTTCGGAGCATTTGTAGGAGTAATTATTGGAGGAACCGTAGGAGCAATCTTAGGAGTAATTCAAGGAGCAATTGTCGTCAGATTTGTTACCGTTGCATTTTTTGCCCTCAGATTAATTTCCGCAGTAATGGAAAAAGTAGGCCACGGATTTAACTATCAGCGAGTAATAATCATCTCTGCCTTCATAGCATCATTCTACGTAGCAAGCATCGTAGCAATGATCATCGCAGGATTTGTTTACGCGGCCTTAGAAAAATTTCAGTTAGCTGCAATGGAAAGAAACTTCAGATATTTCGATGACATCATCGAGAATATCATACCATACTTAAAGAATGAAACGTTTTGTATCAGTCTATCATCATATTTATTATTTCCGCCTTTCATCTTCTCTTTGGCTTTATCATTTTCTCAAAGGCACTTACAGCAAGTATTTTTTTGTTATTCATTAGCAGGAGTTATTACCTTCTTTCTCTCTTTGTTTCCTATATATTTGTACAACAAATTCTTCAACCAATTATTCTGTAAGAACATGAAGATATAGCGCTCTGATAACGGCAACAACAAAACATAAGCAATCACGGCAATAACTGAAAATCTGCCTATCGGCGGAACAGTGTTAATTCCAGAATATCCTTTTCTCTCGAATCAGTCTCATAACTCAACCTTGACTTTATCATATTCGATTTTGTTAAATTTAACCCAAATAATGCATTAGACATAATCCAAGCTCAAAAGCCTTCACAGTAAAGGTATACACAGCCACTATATCTTTCTCTACCTTCTTTGTCGAACAAGATCAATAATGATAGGTTATTGCTTCTTCATCATATGCATCAGTGAGTTTGAAGTGGATTTTTGAAAAAATCTAAGCCCCGAATTTATTTTTTTTGGTTTATGGTAATGAGTGATGGTTTGGATTTGAAGTTTGTTTTTAGAGGTGAATCAGACAAGGGATTTCTTGTGAGGTTACAAATATACATCCCGCTGGTTGAGTCA
>JBLIRS010000145.1:0-8147 GCA_049472415.1 bacterium
GTATCGGCAAAGTCATTGTTAGGACAAAGGGACACAAAACTTAATTAAATTAAAACAAGTATTGTCACATTAATTTCGATTAAATATAATTAAGTATTGTGTCCCGATTAATCTTCTAAGCTTTTTGGTGACTTTGCCGATACCCTGGCTGACATTCTAAAAATCTAATGAACAAAAATTTAGACTTAGAAGGTTTTAAAATAGTAAGTAAAAATTATACTGGTTTGAAAAACTGGGCGTATGGTTTTATGTTAGAGAAACAAGGAAGGAAGAAAGAATTAAAATCATAATCTTTTTTATCTAATCATCCAGGTTGCGCCTTTCGGGACCCTTGTATGTGCCCCCTTTGCCCCTGATATTATCTTTCCATATATTAACCCATCCCGATGCTCTCTGGAAAGCTATTATATCTCCGGCTAAAATCAATTCATCAAGAAACCAGGGCTTAACCAGATCATGCTTTTGATTAATATACATTACTCTTATAAGCATTTTATTTACTCCTCCTTCTACTTAACATTCCCGGTCGAATCCGGTTATAAAAACATTCTTTTTTACTTTTATAATATATATTTTAGCAATTTTTTTAATATTTCTAAAGAAAGATTGGCTATTTAGGTAGTAATTACAATAATTTATGAGACTAAAACTGCTTTTTTATGAAAACCAATCCTGCCGGCATAATCTAATTGTCTAAAACAGTTAAACATACATATTGATATAATCTGATTGATATAAACTGAAAATGGAAAGGGATTATTGAACGGCCTATAGTCCGGCCAGTTTTAGGGTGTGAGCGCTTTTACAATTGCTGTAGAGCCAGCCTAGCATATTATAAATGACGACCTTATAATCCAATACCTTCAGCGCCTGTTGGGCAAGATCGAGGGCCTTGGCCACAAGGATTTCATCTTCTCCTGATGCCAGCATTGAAATGTATGAGCGTAAGAGAATAATCAAGACCCATGGTTCAGGCGCTCCGTTGCCGGCTATACGCTCCATTTTTTCCAGAAGGCCTTCCTGGAAGGAAGAAGGCATGGATGGGAGGACCTCAAAATTTATGAATGAGACCACCTCGTAGATTTGCATTTTTTGATCGAGTCCCTTGAAGGACAGATTTTGCGGCGGGCTGAAAGAGATGTTTATCCTGTTATTTAACTGGCATATGCTATAAAGTCCCTCACCGACCATGATCTGGGAAACCCTTCCCTCTCTTGAGGCCGATTCGATATTTTTTGTCCTGTTTATGGCGTAACCTTCGATTTTTGGTCTTGTCTCCCCAATCTTGATTCGCCAGGGTTTCAGATCCTTAATGACTTTCCCGCAGTCGATCCCTACACCTATCCGTGATGCCTGATGACCTTCTTTCATGACCCTCTGGTTGAAAGAGGATACCAGCCACGCAATCTTTATCTTTATTGCCAGAAGTAATGCATTGCGTATGTCGAAGTGCACCTGCCCGGAATAGAGAAAGATACGAAATTCATCACCCTCGACGGTCCATTCATAATCAATCCCGAAACCCTCATATCCATAAAAATCCAGGTGATGTGTGGCTACCTCAAACAGGGTGTTCTGAAAATCCGTTAGCATCTCATTATATTCCTGAGTACTTAACCCCCTCGTTAATTCCGGGGAATCTATTAAATCTGCGAATAGAATGGTGGCAATAATCTCTTCCATAGTTTATAATTCCAGATCGATTGTCCGTTCACGGATGAAGTCTTTTATCCTTTTTATGTCTTCTCTAAAGGCATCGATGCTCTCAGTCATATTTTTTATTTCCTCTTCACCTTCTTTGAGCGCTTTGTTCATGGCCTCCTGGGCAGAATTAATCCCTGCCAGGGCATCATCAAATGATGCCTGCAAAGGTTCGACCTTTTTATCAATCTCCTGTAAAATAGAATTATATTTTTCAAACAAATCATCCGTTTTTTTCGATAATTCGCCGAGGTTTATATTTAATGGGTCTACCTTTTCAAAAAGTGTCTCTCTGAGAGAGTCAAGCCTCTCCTCCAGGTTTTTAAAGCCTTCAGAACGAAATCTTTCTAAGACAGTGATTTTTTTATCTAAGCCTTCTATTTCGAGGTTTGTTTTTTGACTTACAAGAATTTCAACAAATAAAACAACGAAGAATATAATAAATATGGCAATATCCATAAAATTTCTGCTTAACATATAAATGTCAGTTCCTCTCTCTAGGGGCCGCGCCATTTCGATACTGGAATTGGTTGACTTGAAAAGGACAGAAAGTCCCGGCTTGATATGATCCAAAACCTAAATTTGTCATGATTATTGAACTGACCATTATCAAGTATCAGTGCGATATTATAGCAGACCAATAAGCGATTTAAGTAAATGGTTTATTAAATGGTACTCATTTTAAGTATAATAAAATACTTATAAGATATTAACTCGAAAACGAAAATAATGCAATGTTTTTTCATTATATTTTTTAGTTAATATGGATTCATATCAAACTTATCATTAAAAAATGCCGAACATTTATATATACAAAAAAATGGGCTATTGGAAATGTTCCTTATAGGTTTGATCAAAAGATTCAAAAAAAAGGTATATTTTTATGTCAGACACCAATGAAAAAGATAAAGATCTGGAAATATTAGTAGGAGAGTTGATTTACAAGGAAAAACTCCTTAATATCACAAATTCGATTCATGCTGCAAAAAATCTGGATGAGATCCTGCTTTATATCCCTGATCAAATATTGAAACTATTTGATGCTGATAAACTCACTATGTATGCCGTAGATTCCAATTCAAACGAACTTTTTTCAAAATTTAAGATAGGAAATGAGATAGGCGAGATCAGGGTAAAGATAGACAAAAAAAGCATCGCGGGTTTCACTGCCTATGCTAAAACCTTTATCAATATTGAAGATGCCTACAATAAAGCAGAACTGAGCAAAATCGATCCCGAGCTTAGTTTTAATCAGAATTACGATATTCAGAGCGGATATCGCACAAAGCAGGTATTGGCCTCTGCAATCTTATTCCGCGGGGAAATGCTGGGAGTCGTTCAGCTTATTAACAAAAAAGGCGGAGGACAATTCGGAGAAAATGAAATATCCTCTATAAACGATATCGCAAACACCCTTGGTATTGCCTTTTACAATCAGTCATCACGCCATCAAATGAAGGCGCCCACCAAGTTTAGCTATCTTGTCAAGAAGAACCTTATCACCGAACAAGAGCTGAATAGTATTATATTAAAATCCAGGGAATCTCAGAAGGGAATAATACCAATCCTGAAAAAAGAATTTGGGATAGATAAGAAAGAGATCTTGTATTCACTCGCTAATTTCTATAATTGCCCCTTCACGGATTTTGATCCAAGGATTATCATAGATAAAAAACTACTCAGAGGCCTCAGCGCAGATTATTTTATGAAGAACCTCTGGACTCCGTTCAGGCAAATCAAGGATACTGTAGAAGTTTTAGTGGATGACCCGGATAATATGCACAAACTTAATGAAATAAAAGCCTTTTTTAATTCCTGTCAGATTCGCTTAATCGGTGCCTTGCCTGAAGATATAATTAAATATCTGCAAGGAATCAGAAAAAACTTTAAAAAAGGTGCCTTTAGACTACATAGCTTTATGTCTGAATAGAAGCATAAGGTTTGATATCCATGCTGTAATGCCCCCGTTCCCCCCCCAAACTAAATTTAATTTTAATATGATCTTGTCTCATTAAATAGATACTAAGCATCAAGTCTTGTCTTCAGCCTTTTTTGTCTGTTCTTAGAGGCAAAATCATTAATTTGGCATTGCCGGTCCTTTGGTTTTGTTCAACCGGGTCAGCATCAGCAATATTTAACGTAAATCCGGGCATGAAAATGTCAACTTGTTTTGGAAGGCTTTTAGTTGTAAAAATGAAAAATTTTGTAACAATATTCACATCATGTGAAAATAAATTCATAATTGTCCCATGCTATGTATTTTTTTTCATGTAAACTTCCTGCCGCCCTTTTCATAATTCTATTGAAATAGAGAATGTTTTAGCGGTTTTAAGCAATAAGCAAAATTACCCTGTCTAAATCAGCAAGCTGGAATAACTCTTGCTCTATAACCTAAAACAAAAAATGGTTATTAAATTCGGCTGATTAAAGATCATTGAGGATTGTTTAAGAATTGTTTCAACAACGAGTAAGCAGTTTACACATTTAAAGAAAGGGTAAACTCAATGCTTAACTACATCGAAAAACATTTTTCAAGGATCTGGTTACTGGTATTCTCCGTTGACTTTCTCATTTTATTATTGACTGCCCTTGTACCTATAAAAATCATGAATAGTTTGTATTTGGGCCATGGTAATTTGAGACTCTTCTATTTAAGAAATAATTTTCTTATTACCTTTATTTTTTTGAGTCAAATTACACTCTTTGTTAATGAGCTTTATAAAACAGAGAAAAAATATGAGAAAAGCCTATTAATCTTCAAATGCATTGTGTCATTTATGATTGTTTCCTTAGGCTGTTATCTGTTTTCAGTTAATTTTTTCTCATACTACAACTGCTTCGTTATTTCAATGATTGCTTGTTTTCTTATTTTATGTTGGAGGTTTGTATTTTATATGATAATTCCAAAAGTTAATATCCAGCAAAAGATCCTGTTTCTTGGAACAGATGAACTTAGCAAAAAGGTTGTAAGAGAGATATTGGCAGATGATCATCCAAAATACAAGGTTGCGGGATTTATCGGGAACGATCCTGAATTAGTGGGGAAAAGCATTGTTAATCCTAAAGTCCTTGGATTAGTGGAAGATCTCGATTCTATAACACAAAAAGAAAAGATTAAAAAGGTTATAGTCTCATGTCAACAGGCAAGAGGGACGTTCCCCAGCAAAGATCTTGTAAAATGGAGATTTAAGGGTGTAGAGGTGATGGAGTTACATACCTTTTACGAACACCTGAAAGGTAAGATCCTGCTTGAAGGACTGCGGCCTAGCTGGTTGATTTTTTCCCGTGGATTTAAAAAGACAAAATTAATAAAATTCGTGAAAAGGATCTTCGATATCATGCTCTCAATTATAGGTTTGCTGCTAAGCTTGCCCATTTCTCTCATTACCGCAGCATTAATTAAACTGGATTCAAAAGGCCCCATCATTTTTAAGCAAGAGAGAGTAGGGGAGGATGGCAAGGTCTTTAATCTCTTAAAGTTCAGGTCCATGAAGACAGACGCGGAAAAATACACAGGTCCGGTATGGGCTGAAGAGAATGATCCTCGAATTACTTGCATAGGAAGGATTATAAGAAAAATGAGGATCGATGAAATTCCCCAAATGATTAATGTCCTAAAAGGTGATATGAGTTTCGTCGGCCCCCGACCTGAAAGGCCCTACTTTGTCGATATGTTGTCTAAAGAGATTCAATACTATGATCAAAGACATTCGGTAAAACCCGGTATAACAGGATGGGCAGCGGTTAATTACAGATACGGAGCCAGTATTGAAGATGCCATTGAAAAGCTGCAATACGATCTTTATTACATCAAAAACATCTCTTTATTTCTTGATGTAATCACTATTCTTAAAACCATTGCCATTATTTTCGGCAGGAAATACGCCAGATAATCTCAAGAAATCCAAAAAAATGAGAGGATAAAAAGGGGATATTATAAAAATAGGCACAAAAAAATGCAAATGAATATAAAAGAATTTTTAAAAGATGAGAATGCAGTCGCTTCTATCGAATACGCCCTGATTGCGTGTTTGATAGCTATTGCTATTATAATATCCCTAACCATTGTTGGTCATAGAATGAATAAGGAATTTAAGGAAATAGCAAAAGTGTTAAAAAAATTAATAAAAAGATCAAGAAAGTAATTATAAAGAAAAAGCCGGCCTTTAAGGTATTGAAAGAGTCCATAATTCATATTATCATCTATTAAGATATCTTTTCTTAAAGCTTTTATTATCTTTAATGAGGATTTTGATTTGCAAGAGATTAAGGCATGCGCTGAAAAGTCAATAGATGAACTCTTTGAAAAAATAGTCCAAAACCAGCTCTCTACTACTACGAATATTACGAGAGATAAAATATGGCGGATTGAAATCTCCATAGAAAGGGTTGATCCTATCCAATGGCTGTATCATCAACCATTCAAGGAAAAGATATATTGGAAGGACCGGGACGGTCATCTTGAAATTGTAGGCTGTGGCCAGGTAAAAACCATTTCCGGAAATAGATGCATTGACTATTCCGAACTTTTTGATACCCTTCAAGGATCATTGGCTGTATCCGATAAGAATGTGCGTTATTTCGGAGGCTTCATGTTCGACCAGACACAGCCTCCTGATGCGGATTGGGCCCCATTTGCAACTTACAGGTTTTCCGTTCCCGAATTTGAGATAATTTCCGAGGGTGACGATCAACGCCTGGCTTTAAATTTTTTGCTGTCAGAGGATAAGGATATGGAATCTCAACTCCTGTCACTCAGACATCGTCTCTTAAAGCTACGTCCTGACCTGAAGATAGATTTCAATAATTTGCCCGATGTGCTATACAGAAAGGATTTTCCTGATTGGAACGGGTGGAAAGGAAATGTTCAAAAGGCCCTGGAGTTGTTTGATCAGGGTGTGTTAAAAAAGGTTGTTCTGGCAAGAAAGTCTATGCTTACTTTCGATGAAGCACTCGATCCCCTGAAATTACTATACCTCCTTTCAGCCAATAACTTTCAGACGTTCCATTTCTATTTCCAACTGGAGAGAAATTATGCCTTTCTGGGGATCACCCCTGAACGGCTTTACAAACGAAATGGCAGGGATGTATTCAGTGAGGCCATAGCCGGTACGCGGCCCAGAGGACAATCGTACGAGGAGGACTCAAGACTTGGTAACGAGCTTCTTGAAAGTGATAAGGACCTCCGGGAACATCGCTGGGTGAGTGATATGATGGAATCCAGCCTGCAGCCTCTTTGCCGTTCCATTGATGTCCTGGAAAAGGAAACATTGCTCAAACTCGGTCATGTTCAGCATCTATATACACGTTTTCGGTGTCTTTTAAATGAAAAGGTCGGGGACGGGGAGATACTTGCCGGGCTCCATCCGACCCCGGCCGTAGGCGGATTCCCCAGAGAGAATTCTTTGTCAAGGATTACGGAACTGGAACCCTTTCAACGGGGATGGTACGCGGGGCCGGTTGGCTGGATAAGCAAAGATTCCTCGGAATTCGTAGTTGCAATCCGCTCTGCCCTTGCAAAGGAAAAGACACTTTCCCTTTTCGCCGGCTCCGGTATAGTTCAGGGTTCCCAGCCCGAAACCGAATGGGAAGAAAACGAGAACAAGATCTTAAATTTTACCCGGTTATTTTGCACACGTGATCACTAATGCCGAAAACCTAAATATCCTCTGGAGCTCCCTTATTGTGGAGGAACTTGTTCGCAATAAAGTCACCTGCTTCTGCATATCTCCAGGATCGCGCTCAGCTTCGCTTACTGTGTCTGCAGCACGTAATGTAAAGGCGAAACCAACCGTTTTCTATGATGAACGGGGAGCCGCCTTTTATGCCCTCGGATATGCGAAAGCAACCGGCAATCCTGCGGCGCTTATCTGTACATCAGGGACTGCGGTGGCCAATTACTATCCTGCCATAATAGAGGCATCCATGGATCGTATTCCCCTGATAGTCCTTACAGCGGATCGCCCTCCTGAGCTGCTTGAGACAGGGGCCAATCAGGCAATTCGACAGCCGGATATATACGGTGAATATGTGCGCTGGCAGTTTAATCTTCCCTGCCCGGATGATGAGATCCCGCCTTCCATGGTTTTGACCACCATCGATCAGCTTGTATATAAAGCAAGAAGGAGCCCAGCCGGCCCGGTACATTTAAATTGCATGTTCCGTGAGCCTCTTGCCCCTGTTTCTAAGAAAATTAATCCGGGATACCAGAAAAAGATCCTGTCCTGGCAAGGGAGTGACACACCCTTCACAACCCTCAGTAAGCCGGCATTGACTCCTGATAAAGAGACCATCAATCGTATGGTTGAGATCATCTCATCCGCCAGAAGGGGATTATTGGTTGCCGGGAGATTGAACACAAAGGAGGAGATCGAGGCTGTCAAGCGCCTTTCAGTACGGCTTAAGTGGCCGGTATATCCTGATATTGCCTCCGGATTGCGTATCGG
>JBLIRS010000146.1:0-8119 GCA_049472415.1 bacterium
AGCCGATATCATAAGTCCAAATTCTTTTGTTCTACATGTCATGATGTGTCAAATCCAGCGCTTGCAAATTTAGGACAGAGCGGAAGTGAACCGCTTACAACCGAAAAAGACCCTGCCTTTTCATATTTTCATGTAGAGCGGACGTGGTCTGAATTCATGTCATCTGCCTATGGGCAACAGGGTGGGACTGAAACCAATACGGAATTTCAGGAACAGGGCGCTCCGGATATCACCTCTGCGGCCAAATGTCAGGATTGTCATATGAGGGACGTAGTCGGAGTAGGATGTAACAAGGCCGGCGTGCCCTTGCGGCCGGATGAGAGTATTGCCCACCCTAACTCCGGGCTTCCTCTTCACGACATGACAGGAGGGAATCTCTGGATTTCTCGAATCCTGGCAAGTCTTGATATGAATGGCCCTGTATATGAGCCTGAAAATGTGAGGATACTTGACAAAGGACCTGCTGTATTGACATTGGACCTAAGCCAGGGTGAAACGCCAAAGATAAATGGAGCGGCACTCAAGGCCGGATCTGACCGGGCAAAACAGCAACTCCTGCTTGCCGCGACGATCAAAAACCCTTCTTATAATTCTGAAAGCGGAGTATTGTCATTTACCATACAGAATAACAGCGCCCACAAGCTGATCTCCGGCTTTCCTGAAGGCCGCAGGATGTTTATTAATATCAAGGCATTTAATAGTCAAGATGAATTGATTTATGAAGCGAATCCTTATGATTACAGTATTGGTACACTCAAGGGCCTTTCACATTCACATAGCTCCCCTCCATTAGAGACCAATGAAGTCTATATAGATGAGTTGGTTTATGAGGTTCACCCAAAAAGCTCTCTTACCGGTGAAGATGAGACCTTTCACTTCGTACTGGCTGACGGCCGCTATAAAGACAATAGAATCCCGCCAAAGGGATTTGATGTGACTGAGGCCGTGAGAAGGCTTTGTGAACCTGTCTGGCATGGCGAAAGTGCGCCGGGTTACTTCACAACAGGTGAATATGCAGGGGGATATGATGATATAAGTATTAATATTGCAGCCGGGGCTAAATATATTGTTGTTGCCCTATATTACCAGGGAACTTCACGTGAGTACATCGAGTTTCTAAGAGATGAGATTAATGGCGTCCAAAATCCGACGCTTCCCGGCACCCCTTCGAACAATTATATTATCAAAAACGATCCCTTCTTCTCACAACTTGCGGCATGGGGAGATGTCATTTGGGAGCTATGGGAATATAATCATGGATTAGGAGCAACTCAACCAATAAATGGTCCGGTAGATGGAATTGTGCCTTTTATAATGACCCAGGCTTTAATTGGAACTGCAGGCTGTTCTGCACCCACCCCCACCCTGCTTACCGTAACCCCTGACGACAAACAAGCTATTATAACGTGGCAAGAGACATCGGGAGGTATCACCGGCTATCGACTTTACTATGATCAGTCTGGCAAGGCCCAGTTGATTGCCGATCTACAGGCGCCAGCGAGCAGTTACATTGATACCGGACTGACAAACGGCCAGGAATACTGTTATAAACTCACATCCTATAACACGGATTGTGAATCCGGTTTCAGCAGTATCCTGTGCGCAACGCCTAATAATCAGGGACAAACCACGGACCCTGCCGGCGTAGATTCAATGATAACTGGATCTTATAGTGGCGGCGGGAAAACAAAGACGTTCACTTCATCTATCTCCTTCAATGCAGGTGCCTCAATCGTAATAAGGGCACATGTGATCGATAAAATTACTGGCACCCCTCTGGCCAACGCTACAGTAGACATTGCCATCGATGGTCCTGAGACAACCACTCTGACCAGCGGACCCAGCGATTCCAATGGTATCGCTGAGGCCACATGGAACACACAGGCACCTAACAAGAGAGGGCAAGGCGGAACCGCTCCAGGCGCCTATACAGCTTCAACCATTGATGTAAAAGTCTCAGGCTACCACTGGGATAGCGTAACAACAAGCACCAGCTTTAAAATTCAATAATAGTATTTTATTTTATCCTTACAATAATAGAGGCGGCTGTATTATTTACAGCCGCCTCTATTATTAAACCGTTATAAAACAACCATTATCCTGCTTTGATATTTTCCATCAATTATTATTTACATGCACAAATTGAATCAAATAATAATCAGCTTAGAAAAGACTTTAATGCACGTATCGCAATATCTATTTCCTCTTTAGTATTGAAATAGGATAATGAAAATCTAACGGTCCCCCTGGGGAAAGTGCCCAGAGTTTTGTGGGCTTCCGGCGCACAATGTAATCCCGGTCTTGTATATATGTCCCATTCAGAATCAAGATATCGGGAGATATCCGAAGCCGTCGCCCCTTTCACATTGAAAGAAACCGTTGCCACACGATCAGCATCAGGGGCATACACGTCTACCTCTTCAATTTCAGAGAGTTTTTCAAGGAGATATATAGTCATTTCCTGTTCATATTTTATTATATTTACAAGACCCTGACTGAAAATGAAACGGATTCCCGCGGTCAGACCAGAATATCCTGGGGTGTTTAACGTCCCGGCCTCGAATTTATCCGGTGTAAAACCGGGATGAATGGTCTTTTCTGATAAACTGCCTGTGCCTCCCCGCATAAAAGATTCAAGCTCATCAGGTTCTTTTATGATGAGGGCGCCTGTGCCCTGGGGGCCAAAGAGATGTTTATGGCCTGTAATGGCAAAAAGATCAAAAGGGGTATCCTTTAAATCGATCTTCATTGATCCAGCACCCTGCGCCCCATCTATCAGGAGCTTGATGCCAGCGGCACTGGAAACCTGAAAAATGCCCGCCAAATCCAGTTTGGTGCCTGAAACGTTTGAGGCGGATGTAATGACAATGAGTTTTGTTTTATCGGTTATGGCTGCTTTGATCTGCTCTGGGGTCACAATTCCGCTTTGGTCTGCAAGGAGGATCTTAAGTGTGATCTTCCCCTGACTTTTGAGGTGATTCAGGGGCCTCAACACAGAATTATGTTCCATAGACGTGGTGATAACATCATCACCGTCATTTAATGAGCCGTAAATGGCTACATTTAAGGCCTCTGTCGCGTTTTTAGTAAGAATAATATTTTCCGTGTCGGAGAAATTAAAAAGCTCACCTATGACCTCGCGTGTATTATAGATAACCTCTGCCGCTTTAATGGATAATGTATGACCGGACCTGCCGGGATTAGCATTCATATATTTTAAGCAGTTGCATATTGCGTTTATGACTGCTTCCGGTTTGGCCCCCGAAGTTGCGGCATTGTCGAAATATATCCCCTTCGGCTTCATGAAGGATTCCCCGCTCCCCTGCCCTCTTTTTCTCACTCCGGATCTGTTTTCACTTTTTCTGTAATCATCCTTTTTCCCATTGATAAATATAATCGAATTCCACGCTATTTTCCTTTAGGATCTTTTCCGCGTCTTCTTTTTCTTCCCAAGGGATCTTGCAGCAAAAACCACAATCAGAGCTCAGCTCCCTTGGTATATTTGTCAGTTCCGGTTTTTTTCCACAGCCTTCCAGTACCTTTTTTGCCTTAATGGCAAAATGGTTCGTATGAAATGTTATAATTCCAAAAATTGCCATATAACCATATGTCCTGTCTTAATTTTTTGGGTTATATCATGAAACAAAGCGGTTTATTTTTCTTTATTCAATATATATTTACAAACCTTTTATATATATTATCAATTAAACGTCTAAAGAACTCAAATTGGATTTAATTATAAATAAAATCTTTTTTATAAGACAATTCTATAATTAATTATATTAGCTACAGTTCCTGGAAGAGAATTTCTTGTTACGGAAAAAATAAATCCCATTTCATGGTTTAATTTGTTTTTGATCAGGGAACTCTAAAATAATCCGGCCTTTGTGTGCAGAGCTATCCGACTGTTATAAAGATCCTTTGCGTGATAAGAGCTCCTCACAAACGGTCCGCTGGCAACATCGGAAAACCCCATTTTAAGGGCCCTCTTTTTCCACCTAATGAATTCTTCAGGAGGTATAAAACATCTTACAGGCAAATGTTTCCTGGTGGGTTGAAGATATTGCCCTATTGTTAGGATACTGCATCCGGCATCCACAAGATCTTTTAATGTTTTTTCAATCTCTTCGGGTTTTTCTCCCAGGCCCAGCATGATTCCTGACTTTGTCGGAATGGCTGGATTACTCAGTCCGGCATGCTTTAATAGCCTGATAGAACGCTGGTAAATGGCTTCGGGTCGAACAGAAGGATAAAGACTCGGCACTGTTTCGATATTATGATTTAAAACAGAGGGTTGTGCGTCCAGCACAATCTGCAGGGCTTCCATATCCCCTTGAAAATCAGGTATCAAAACCTCGATGGATACGTTTGGTATCTTTTTGCGTATTTCTCTAATTGTTTTTGCAAAGTGACCTGCTCCCCCATCGGGAAGGTCATCCCGTGTCACAGATGTAATGACCACATAATTAAGTCCCATATTCCTGGCAGCTTCCGCCACCCTTTCCGGTTCCTCAGGGTCCGGCCTGCAGGACGGCCCTTTTTCTACGGCACAAAAACGGCAGTTTCGGGTACAACGAGGTCCCATAATCAAAAATGTGGAGGTCTTCTGGGAAAAACATTCCCAGATATTAGGACATTTGGCCTCCTGGCATACGGTATGAAGACGGCTTTTATTTAAAAGGGATCTAACATTTTCATACGCAGACCCGGCAGGAAGATTTCGCTTTAACCATTGTGGTTTTTTAACATATTTTTCAGATACATGATTGTGTCGCTTTTTTAAAATCTCATCCAATTCCTTCAGGTTAATCTTTTTCAACTCAGTCCCGAAAACCGATTCGGTATGCCTTTTTATGATTTTTCTTGCCTCATGCATGGAAACCTTACGAGATAGTTCCTGCTCAATGGATGTCATGTCAACATTTTTCAGGCCGCAGGGGTTTATCCATTTAAACGGCATCATATTTAAATTGATATTGATGGCAAGCCCATGGAATGAAATCCCCCTCCGGACGGCTATACCTACACTTCCCATTTTTTTATTCTTTATCCATACCCCCCTGTTTATGGAATTTCTTTCAGTTTTTATTCCAAAATCAGAAGCAGTCCTGATCATCACATCCTCAAGCCTTTCTATCAATTCGGATACCCCCAGTCTTGCTATATGAAGATCGATGATTGGATACATGATAAGCGGTCCCGGCCCGTGATAGGTTATGTTACCGCCACGCTCCACCTTGATGACATGAATGCCTTTTTCATTGAGAAAATCCTCAGAGACCATAAGATCATTCAAACCGGCATTGCGGCCCACAGTAAATACAGAAGGATGTTCCAGCATCAAAACAACATCCCATTCAATAATCCCCTCTTTTCTGGCGGTTACAAGTTCGGCCTGAAGGTCCCACGCCTCCTTATATTCAGTGACAGGGAGATCGAGATAATACCATCTTTTCTCTTTTTGTGTTTTATTCTTCATATTTTAAAATTAAATCAAAGAATGAATGCTTCTTTCTATTCAAATTACAACTCTTATTCAGGGAAGAAAACCTTCTCACATTTCCTTGGCGGGAGTCCCAACCGCTTAATGCCAACCTCTGCGACCTGTGCGATTGCGTCATACATCTGAGAAAATGGTGGATTGTACGAAAGCTCGGCATCGGAAATATCATAAAGGGTCATGCCTCCATGAATGGCAAGCGCAAAGATATTGATTCTCCAGGCAGCGCCTTCCCTGCCCACGGCCTGTGCGCCCAAAAGCCTTCCATCCCCGGAATCGCAAATAGCCCTCAGGTTTATCTGTGTTGCGCCAGGCATATAATGGGGCTTTGTTTCACGCATAGTCGATATTGCCCTGGCATCATATCCCAAACCTTTGGCCGCCTCCAGGGTATAACCGGTTGAAGCAATCTCAAGGTCTCCAATAACTGTCAGGAAGGTATTAAGTGCGCCGGGGTAAAATGTGTCCCCTCCGGCCGCGTTTATTCCTGCCGTTATCCCCTGCATGTAAGCTGCCGTTGCGAGCTGCATGGTTGTCGGCGTCCCATCTATTCGTGAATAGGTTTGAACAAGATCTCCGATCGCGTAAACATCTTCAACGGTTGTCTCCATCCTGTTGTTTACAATGATAAAACCATCTTTTGTTTTTGCACCCGTCATCTCGGCCAGTTTCAAGTCCCCTCTCATCCCGACGGCCATAACAACTATGTCGCAATCGATCTTTTCACCGGCTATCTCAACAGATTCAACCCTTTGATCACCATTTATCCTGTCAATTCCTTTACCGAAAAGGACATTTATCCCCAGTTTTTCCAGATGCTCGATTATTATCTTGCCCATGGCCGGATCAAGGTTTCTGGGAAAAGGATGCGGAGTCCTTTTGGTTACCGACACATCAAGTCCCATTTTTTTCAATCCTGCCGCAACCTCGAGCCCCATGGCTCCGCCACCCACTACCATGGCCTTTTTTTTGCGAGACGATCTCGCAGCCTCAAAAAGTTCCCTGCTATCCTTCATATCAGATACAAAATATATCCCCTTTCCCAGGAATTCCTTTGCCCCGGGGATCGGTAGATTGATCGGCGACGCTCCGGTGGCAAGTATCAGAGAATCGTAACTGATTTCCTTTTCGACCGATTTTACCCGATCCAGGACCTTCAAAACCTTTTTCTCATGATTGACTGATATGGCTTCATGACAAAGCAGTTTAGTCAGTTTCTTGCTGAATTCCGGCACATCATATCTCAAGGCATCAAAGTCCTTGATTATACCTTCAATCACGAAGGGGAGACCGCAAGGGGAAAACTGGTCGAAATCCCTTTTCTCAATAATGGTTACACGACATTTCCGGTTAAATTGCAGCGCGCTTTTTGATGCATAGAGTCCCCCTACTCCGAGACCCACTATGACTATTTCCGAAAAATCCTTATCCGGCATTTTACCCGGCCAGACAAGGCTTTCTTGCTGCTGTAACCTCATCCAGCCTTTTTACCTTGCAGCTCTTAGGTGCATGATGAAGCAGATTGGGGGTCTCCCTTGCCTCATCCGCGATGGACTTGAAGGCTTCTATAAAACGATCAATATCCTCTTTTGATTCTGTTTCGGTGGGCTCGATCATGATGGCGCCGTGGACCACCAGGGGGAAATAACATGTAGGAGGGTGAAATCCATACTCCATAAGCCTCTTGGCCATATCTATTGTCGTAATTTTATAGGGTTCCTGATTTTTATCGGAAAACACGCATTCATGCATGCAGGGTCTGTCATAGGGCAGATGCAATGTCCCCTTCAACTGTTCCTTGATATAATTTGCGTTTAATACTGCGAGTTGACTGACCTTTTTCAGGTTCCCCGGTCCCATGCTTCGAATATAACTGTAAGCCTTGATCATTACTCCCACGTTTCCGAAAAATGCCTGCAATTTGCCTATAGATAGAGGATAATCAGCGGAAATGACATATCCTCCGTTTTCCTTTTTCACACGGGGAACAGGCAGGAAAGGCTCCAAATGCTTTTTCACGCACACGGGGCCTGAGCCGGGGCCCCCTCCGCCATGGGGAGTTGAAAAGGTCTTATGAAGGTTTATATGCATTACGTCCACTCCGATCCGGCCCATCTTGACGATGCCCATCACAGAATTCAAATTCGCGCCGTCACAATAAACCAACCCCCCTTTTGAGTGGATTATACCGGCAATTTCCCTTATGTTTTCCTCAAAAAGTCCCAAAGTGTTAGGATTGGTCACCATAATCCCGGCAGTTTCTTCATCCATGACTTCGGCTATTGCCTCTACAGACAGGATGCCCTTTTCATTGGATCTTACGAGTACAGGCTGGTAACCACAAAGTGTTACACTGGCAGGGTTTGTGCCGTGTGCCGTATCAGGGACAATGATCTTGGAACGCTGCATACCTTTACTTTTGTGAAAAGCATGGATAAGAAGCATGCCGGTGAGTTCTCCGTGGGCCCCGGCAGCAGGCTGGAGGGTTGTGGCTTCCATGCCCGCTATTTCTGAAAGATAATTTTCAAGCTCAAACATCATCTTGAGAACGCCCTGTGAAAGATGGGCTGGAAGCAGCGGATGCGCCCCGATAAAACCGGGAAGCCCGGCCTGTCTCTC
>JBLIRS010000147.1:0-8105 GCA_049472415.1 bacterium
CCGCTTCATTCCAAGATCATCGACAAAATCGAGGTCGTACGAAGCGGACGGGTGAGAAGGGCCAAACTTTTTTATTTAAGGAAAAGGGTTGGTAAAAAGGCCAGGATCAAGGAATTACGTACTAATATATAAAAATATGACAAATTTTAATGATATCTCAAAAAAATTGTTTGAATTTGAGAGAGAGATACTGCCACAAGGATGTGGATTGGTGGCAGGACTGGACGAAGCAGGCCGGGGCCCTCTTGCCGGGCCTGTTGTCGCCGCAGCAGTGGTGCTTCCGCTTGGGGCTCCGATTGAAGGTGTGTTTGATTCCAAGGGCCTTTCACCGGCCAAAAGAGAAAAGGTATTTTTTAAGATTATTAACCGGGCCATTGATATTGGGATCGGATTAGTAGGCCAGGATTTGATAGACCGAATCAACATTCTGCAGAGCACTATTCAGGCCATGCGCGACGCATTGAATAAATTGATTGTAAAACCCGAATTTCTTCTTATCGATGCCCTTTCCATTCCGGAGACCAGTAATATTCCCCAGAAATCGATTATTAAGGGTGACCAGAAGTGTTATTCCATTGCAGCGGCATCCATTGTGGCTAAGGTAGTTCGCGACCGGCTGATGAAAAAATTCCACCTCGAATATCCTGTATATAATTTTGAGAGCAATAAGGGATATGGTACACAAGAACATATTGATGCACTTGCCAGTGTTGGGCCTTGTCCTCTCCACCGTAGGAGTTTTAAGAGGGTGAAAGAATTTTGCTTAGCAGAAAACAGCTTTTAGGTAAAAAAGGGGAACAGGTGGCCTTGTCTCACCTGATCAAACTGGGATATTCAATAGAAGCAAAGAATTATCGTTGTCCTTTTGGAGAGATTGATATAATTGCAAAAGAAAAAGGGGTATTGGCCTTTGTGGAGGTAAAAACCAGAGCGAGCGGACGTTTCGGAGCCCCTGAAGAAGCCGTTGATTATCATAAGCAGCAAAAGCTTATTAAGATCGCCCTCTACTATTTAGCGGCCTTGAGTAAAAAAGAGGGTCAAGAGATATGCCGTTTTGATGTCGTTTCCGTATCGTGTAATCCTCGATCCGGGTGGACCGTTGAGTTGATAAAAGACGCATTCCCCCTTCTTTAAACCTAATATATTCTGATAGCATCCTTTGTTGCCTAAAAAAATAAAGAATAATATCCATTTTCCTAAGTAATGAATTTTTGTTAAAATTTTGTATGGGGCATTATTCTAATGATATTTTTGTCTTTTCGGTTTACTTTTATTTACAATATATTTCAAAAATCCTGAAACAGAATGCATGAATTAAATTTGACAAAATATATGAGATTCAATAAAATAGAAACAAATTTTTGTATAGAAAAATCAAGCTCATAATAATGTTTTTTTATCGGTTATGACCTGTTTGTTAAGATATTACTTAGCAAGGTTTCCAAAAGAAAAAAGATCTAAGGATAAATAGCACATCAGGAATATTTCTTGCATTTATCTCTACAGGAAAATTTCTAAGCATTATCATCACATCAGGGCTTTTAAGTCGTTTACAAGTTTTCCTGTTTTAACCTAAAAATAAGGAGAGAGGAGAGAAGAAAATGAAGTCCGTTTTTAGGGGATATCATCTTTTTTTGATAACCACTTTATTAGCTGTTCTCATTATTGTCCCACTAGTCGGGAGGGCTTGGGCGGGATGGGAGCATTATGATCCTAATACAAGCAATTTGCCTTCCTCTCAGATCAATACATTAGCCATGGATCCCAACAGGTTATGGATTGGAACCGGAGAGGGACTGGTTAAAAAAACACTCTCATCAGATGATCCTAATACCGGTTGGATAAAAGACCTAAAGGTCGATCCCAATCTTTATGCTCCTGTTTCCTCGATGGATGTGGATCAAAATATGGTGCTCTGGCTTGGTACCCCCCAGGGTTTGATTTCATTCGATCCCGATGAAAGTTCCGATCCTAACAATCCACATACTTATAACGGGCTTTCTTTTACACTTTCGGATAATATAAGCGATATCGAGGTTGATTCCGATTTTGTATGGGTTGCTACTGATTTGGGACTTAACCGGTTGGAGAAGTCCTCCGGCGCCTGGATTCGTTATAGCGATGATCCGAACGATCCAAACGGATTTGATTCTTACGCAGCCTTAGCGGTTGCATCCGGAGATGACGACACGATTTGGGTTTTGCCTCGTGTCCCCGATATCTTTGGTGGTGTCTATAGATATACTGTCTCAACCGGTCAGTGGGACCATTTTTCTATTAAAGCGGGGCAGGAACAAACTGAGGTCAATTTCAATAGTCTTATTATGGGAAACAGTAATGATATATGGCTTGGAACTTACGGCTACGGTCTCTGGCGTTTTGAAACGAATAATCCTGACCCTAATGATGCATGGACCCAATGGGAAGATGTCAATTCCGGATTGCCCTCAAACGATATTCAGGCTATTGGGATATATCAGGGTACTAATAGAATCATTGTGGCAACGATTGGTGGTATAGCAAGATATGATTTTGACCTTGACTTGTGGCAGCCCATTAGCACGCCTGCTTATATGGACCTGAGTTCCCTGGTTATAACGGATATCCTTGTGGACTCAGATAATAACAGGGTCTGGTTTGGAACAGAAGAAGAAGGCCTTTATCTCTGGAAAGAGGGGGCTATTGTCTGGTCAAATCCTGCCGACGGGGAAGAAAATGTTTCCATAGATACAAATGCCATAGAGATCGTGTTCAATAAACCCATTGATCCTTACAGTATAGAGCTGGGAGGTCCCGGGAGCAGCCTGACATTTGAGATGTTTGATTCGGCAAGAAATCCCATTACTGATCCAAACATATATGATCCCAATGATTTTGACAGGCATTTTCTTGATTCAAATACAAACATACACCTTGTCATAGAACCAAAACAACCAAATTATATCTTTAATCCTGACACATGGTATAGATTCACTTTTACTACAGATATATTATATGGTTCCGGCGAAACCATAGGAGTTGTGGATACCAGGGTCGAGTTTAAAACTATTATTGTGCCTGAGGTTGTGAGTACCGACCCTGTCGATGGTGCCCTTGGTGTAAATCCATATGCGCCAATACAAATCTGGTTCAACAAACCGATGGCCCAGGACAGTTTTTTCCCAAACATGATTTCATTTCAGGCCGAGGGAGATATATTTTTTACTCCTGTTTATGAAGAGGAAATGGACTTTCCCGACGATCCGAATCATTTGGTTATATCCATTTCAGGTAACCCGCCATTCCTTCCGGGCACAGAATATATATTCATCGTTAACAAAAATGTTACGGATATTTCCGGCAATCCTTTGGCGGAAGATTATGAATTACAATTTACTACCAAGTCCCCCCCCCAGATCATTTTTTTGTCCGGTTTTTCTCCATATCCTGAAGATTCCGCTACTAATGTTTCCGTTGACACAAATATCTCTGTTATCTTCAATAGTTCTATGGACACAAATTCGGTTGAGAGAAGCTTCAGCCTGGCTCCGACTGTAACAGGTGAATTTTTATGGTTTGATTCAGATACCAGGGTTGTCTTCCAACCGGATAATCCTTTAACGTCAGGGACTGAATATGAGGTTACCGTTGATACAAATGCTACAGATAAATTTGGTATTCCAATTAATTATCCCTTTGAAATTCCCTATATATTTTCTTTTACAACCGATTACACTACTACCATCTTATCCAGCTTTCCTCCTGACAATGAAGACTCTGTGTCCATTTATGCAAATATAGGGATAATATTTAGCGGCCCCATGAATAAAAGCTCTGTGGAGGGCGCCTTTAGCCTGCTGGATGATCAAAATACACCTGTTTCCGGAGGTTTTAGCTGGAATCAGTCTTCAACAGGTTTCAGTTTTGTTCCTAGTGATCCTCTAGATCCTAATCATAATTATAAAGCGTCAATTACCACCTCAGCCCAATCAGAAACAGGATCTCCGCTGGCGCAGGGCAAGACATGGCAATTCACGACCGTATCTCTTGAAACCGTTTCTCCGCCGGAAGGTGGCTGGCCAGTATACAATATTATGGGAATGGATCCGAATCTGGTTGCCGTTACCGCCATGGCGCTTGATCCTAATAATGGAAGGATCTGGGCAGGCCTGGCTACTCTCGATCCCAACAGTAACTGGATGGGAAGCGGACTTTTCTATTACGACGGCAATGACTGGAAACAATACACAACATCTGATCCCAATTGTGGATTGACGAGTGATTCTATTAATGATTTAGCCTTTGACAGCCAGGGCAATCTCTGGATAGCTACAGAGCCCGGTCCAACAGGCGGGGGCTTGAGCATGTTCGATGGCCAGACGTGGCATTGGTATGATCCTAACACATTCTATGGTCTGTCAGGTGATGATAACTTTTTATATGTAAATGCCATAGATGTATATTTTACCGGCACGGAAGATTTTATCTGGGTTGCAACAACAGGCGGTATAGCTGTCGGTAGATATAATTCCAATTCCAATGACTGGAATTGGGCCGCTACGACAGCCTTCCCATTTTCGTCTCTTATTGCTGTTGATAATTTAGGTGGGACCGGGACTGCCTGGGTGGCAAGCGAACTCTTCTTTATGTATGATCCCAATGAACCATGTAACTCAATAACAGGATTTGATGCAGACAAACTCAGTAAATGGCAACCCGATTTATTGGACCCAAACATCAGGGTCTGGAGCCCGGATGGAGGTCTTCTCAGGATGAAATCCCCTGAGGAAAGAATCAACTCAAATCTCAGAGCCATGATAGTGGATGGATCCGGTAATCTTTGGCTTGGAACAAAAGACAGGCTTTATAAGATTAATATCGATGATTTACTTGCGGGAGAATGTAATTTTGAATCCTGTAATTACATTGAAACCAAAGGGGGGCTGCTCCCGAGTTCCATCTATGATATGATCATAAATCCTGCCAATACCAATGAACTATGGATTGCTACGGATTCCGGCATCAGTATTCTTAAAATAAATGAACCGATAAAATCGCCCGACAGTTGGACAAGATACCCGTTAACGGATGCTATTGTATTGACTATGCGGGCCGGTTCAAATGGAGAGGTATTTGCCGGAACTGATAAAGGATTGTTGACTATTGGAGATACAATAAAGCCGACCGTTATTGCTTCATATCCCTCTGACGGTGGCACTAATATCCCCGTAGGCGGGCCCTTCTGGGTAAGCTTTTCAGAGCTTATGAATCATGCTGCAACTGAAACCGCTTTTACCCTCTCGGATGCCAACTCCATTGAAGTAGCCGGTACACTTTCATGGGCGGGAACGAAACTCATATTTGAGCCCGATGAAAACCTGGAGTCCGTCATGCAGTATTCAATGAGGGTAGATACTAATGCCTCTGACCTCTCATTGAACCAGCTTTCACAGACATATCAGGCAGATTTTACGACCTCGGGATCATGGATACTTGCGATTTATCCGGCGCAGGGAGAGCAGTCCGTGCCCCTGGACCTCAAGATCCAAATAAATTTTGCTGAATTAATGAATACTAGCTCCACACAAAACGCTTTTTGTTTACGGGTAGATCCCAATGCTGAGCCAGGCAGTCAATGTGTAAATGGTAATTTTAATTGGTTTAACAGTAATCAGTTGCTTGAATTCACTCCTACTGGAAACCTGGATCAGGAGACAAACTATATACTGACTATTGATTCGAATGCGAAAAATCAGACCGGGACATCCATGCCGGAATCATTTACCCTGGGATTCAAGACTGAATCTGTCACCCCGGAATCATGGATCCTTTCCACTTATCCGGCGCAGGGAGGGCAATCTGTGCCCATAGATCTCAAGATTCAAATAAATTTTACCAGACCAATGAATACTAGTTCTACACAAAGCGCTTTTTGTTTGCGGGTGGATCCCAATATCGAACCTGGTAGTCAATGTGTAATTGGCAGTTTTGAGTGGTTAAACAATGATCAATTGCTTGAATTCACTCCTGGTGGGAACCTGGATCAAGGGACAAATTATATACTGACTATAGATACGAATGCGGAAGATCAAACCGGGGCATCTATGCCGGAATTATTTACCCTGGGATTCAAGACGGGATCATGGATCCTTTCCACCTATCCGTTGCAGGGAGAGCAATCTGTCCCCATCGACTTGAAGATTCAAATAAATTTTACCCGGCCAATGGATACTAATTCAACACAAAGCGCTTTTTGTTTGCGGGTGGATCCAGATTTTGATCCAACTAGTCAATGTGTAACCGGCAGTTTTAATTGGTTAAACTATCAATCGCTTGAATTCATTCCAGTTGGGAGCCTGAATCAAGGGACAAATTATATCTTGACTATAGATACGAATGCGGAAGATCAAACCGGGGCATCTATGCCGGAATCATTTATCCTGGGATTCAAGACTGTCTCTACTAATGCTTCATTAAAATTTGAAGGAGTGGGGTGCTTCATTCAAAGTCTGGAGAACGGGAAGAAAGGCGTTTTCGCAAGGCTCAAGGATTGGCTGAATTTTAGCCTGTAATATTTAAGGTAGGCTTTAAGTCTTATAGGAAAGGCCTATTTTATTATGATTTGACCCATATAGTGGGATTGTAACCTGTAACACAGAGGTAAAAATGGATCGCATTAAAAAACAGGACCTGATGAAAAGGGTCCTAATAATAGTAATATGTCTTCTGGTGATATGGCCATTTTTGTTGCGCTCTTATCCTGCATACGCCATTGATGTACTTCCTGAGGACCCTATGACTTTCAGTCAGGACCCAAACCGTGAGACCAACAGAAAACTTACCGCCAGGGTTTCATCCAATGGGCAGGGGTATCTGTGCATATGGGAGGAACAGACTAAAGAAACAGGGTATGATATTTTCGGGAAGATCGTAGACAAGAGCGGAACTTTGCAGGGAAAGATCATCACTATAAGCGAATTCACCGGAAATCAAAAAGAACCGGATATTGATTCCGATGGAAGCAAATATCTGATAGTCTGGTCGGACGATAGGGACCCGAATTCCACAGATTTTGATATTTATGGGGCGCTTATCAGCGCAGATGGCAAAATCTTAAATGAAATACCAATACCCATTGAAACCGGTCCGGGAAACCTGAAACTTCCAAGGGTTAAATGGAATGAGCATATGCAATATTACCTTGTGGCCTGGGAAGACTGGAAGGAACATACTGCTACCGATCCAAAGGTATCCATCTACGGAAAGAGGGTGAACCCTGACGGTCAGGTCCTGGACCAGGAGCCTGAAGAGATCACTGTTGATTACGCATACAATAAGGTAGGGAACAGGTCCTGTTTTGATCTTGCATCCTTAGACGATCCCAATACGGCCTCCTGGCTTGTTATGTGGAGCGGGAGTTTTTATGATCCTTCCCTTAGCGGATTGGATATCCTGGGAAAGATGCTGTATGAAGACCCCAACGGCGACCTTTTTTCTCCTTCGCCTATTCAAATCCCCATCCCAACAACCAATCAATATTATCCTTCGGTTGAGGGTATGAATAACAGATTCCTGGTCGTGTGGGAGAATTGGACGGATACGGAAGGAACTGACAAGAATATCATAGGTGTCATGTTAGGTCCGGGAGGAAATATTTTGAGCAACCTTATAAACATCTGCTCTGCGCCCAATTACCAGACATTGCCGGAAGTATCCACTAACGGACAGGGATTCTTCGCGCTATGGCTTGATCAGAGAAATGCCGGGACTGATCTCTATGGATTGAGGATCTCACCGAGCGGCCTTATGCTGAGCGATGACCCCAATACGGCGAACGGGACCAGGATAAGTACCAATTCAAATCAAATGCCAAGGTCTTTTTCTGTGGCCTCTGCCGGATCAGGGGATGATAGGTATTTCTGCTTCTGGTCAGCATCAGAAGGAACCGTTTGGACCCTTAACGGAAGGATATATGATCCTCCTCCTCCGCCTGAATTATATTGGACCGGCCTTCCCGGCTATGAAGAAGACGGTGTGGACCCGAACACAGCCATTGGAGGAAGCCCATTTACCTTCAAGGTTGAGTATGTCTCCCCCGAGATGATAAACGAGGCCCCGGAAAAAGC
>JBLIRS010000148.1:0-8100 GCA_049472415.1 bacterium
TTGTAGCCTGCTTTTTTCTGGTTGGGCTGGGAATCATTCTGGCAAGGGCATATCAACTCCAGGTTCTGGAAAAGGATCGATTAGGCGCTATAGCGCGTGCAGGGTATAAAGGGGTAACAGCACCTCACCGGGTATGTTATTTAATATAACCACAGAGGCATACTTCATGATGGCCATGGCGGCCCTGCTCACTTCCAAATCCGGATCATCCGTGTCCTCTCCTGGAAAATAAATGGTTGGATATCCCATAGGCTTAAATTTCTTTTTGGCTGCAGCCCTGCGAATTTGTGTCATGTATGAAAGCATTTCCCCTGCCTTGACTGAACCGGGATCCAATACAAGGTCTTCCACGCCTTTCGCGGCCACCTTTTCCGCAAGATCTGAAAGGGCGTCGAGTCCCTTTGCCTTTACCACTAAAGGGCAACCTTTGGTCTTTGCGAGGGATGCCATAGTTTCAAAGTTATCGGAAGTGGCTGCGTAAAGCAAAGGTTTCCTGTCAGCACATACCTCCAGGGCCTTTTCCATGATATTGGAATCGGGACAGGCAAGTATGAGAGGACGCTGGCTTCTCCCGGTGACCCTCTTGATCGAGTCTATAAACTTTTCCGCGGACCCGGATTTACAGGAAAGGCATATCAGTTCCACTTTAAGGGTCTGACCTACTCTGTCCATGGCCGAAGCCTCCACCTGTTCCAGTTTTTTATCGATCTCCTCCTGGGTGTCCGTGTCAGATATATTAACGGCCAGCCCTGTAGGATGATTAAATCTCTTATCGTGTCTGAAAAGGACTGTTTCGTCGCCAATCTCTAATGTATTACTGTCTTTACCCAGTTTTATCAGGCGAATTGGTGGCGCGGACGCCTCACTTAACACCTTTTTGGCCTCATCGGATACATAAGGACAATCCGCGAGCTTTGCCTGGGCCGCGGCCAATCGCATTGCAAACGCCAGACACGTAGGGAAATTACATTCCCCGCAGTTCTTTTTCGGTAAGTACTTAAATATCTGTATACCTGTTAATGCCATCTTAAGCTCCTTCTCATTTTCTGTGTTGCAGGTTAAGAATAAGGAGAAGGTTCAAACCTGCACAACATATGGAAATTTTAACATCTTAGGAAAGATTGTCGATCAATACTCTCAAGCAGAAGCCAAATCAGCTATTGAGGCCCTCAATGCCGTCAACGTCTTGGGATGCCGGACAACCACCAGATCTCCGCCAGCCATAAGAAAGGCCTCCGCGGTGATGGTCTCCCAAAGCACACCTCTTCTGGCAGGGTCTCCCCATGCAGGTTGATCACTTTGAGGAGCCTTTGCCTCCTTCACCTTCCATGTCACATCACCGACATCGGCAATGATAGGCATCTGCATCATCGTGTCATTTTGCTGAAGGGCTGCCAGACGTATCCTCTCCATAACCGAATAGGTATACTCCAGGCCATACCCCAGAGTACTGGGCATGGCATCTATGATGATGTTCGAACCCTCGAATCCTGCCTGAGTAAGAAGGATATTAAGCTGTTTTGAGAGGTTTATGTCGAGGTCCGACAAGGCTACCAGCCTCAGTTGAAATGAATTGGCAACCGCAGCAAAGATCTTATAATTTTTTTCCTGTGCCTTGCCTATAATGGAGCCAGTATTGGCAAGAGGTTCGGCACAGACCTTTATCACATCGGAATCCTTTTCAACACTATTGCTTCCAAAAACCATTAAAGGTATGTCTATGGCTGACAAGACAGACTCTACTGTCTTTCTGGCTTCCTCAGGGGTTCTGTCTCCCCGGTCCGGATGAGTGCCGATGAGGCGAAGGCAGATCATGTCGGGCTTGAATTCATCCTGACAAAAACGGGCCCATTTGGCCGGATCTGATATCACTCCCTCATAATGCTTTGTAAGGCTTTCCGGCCAATCATCGGGGACAATATCCGTTATTTCCAGAGCAATGGGGACAGAGGTACTTACTTTCCCTTCAAATGAAAGGAACGGGAGGACCTCGCCGCCCCCTATCTGCAAGGTCTTTCCATTTCTGTTAATGGTTATCTGGTTTATCTTTCCGTTATAAGCTTCTTTAGGTACAACAAATGCCATTGTTGCGTCCTCCAATTCTTAAGTATCCAAATAAGAATGACAATAAAGGGTTTTGTTCAAAAGACAATCCGCTGTCTTTACGGCTGCGATCATTTCACTGTCAAGCGGATCGATGATGGCCGCACTAAGACCTGCCGTAACAAGCATCGTGGCAAAGGTACGGTTGATCAAAGAGCGCACTTCCTCAGGGCACCCGTTTGATACATTACTTAATCCGACCACACTTTTCATGGGAGGGTCATTTAATTCCCTAAACATCTTTATCGCCTCGATGATTTCCGGTATCTGTTCCTGCTGACCATTTATGGGAACAACGATTGGATCCAGGAAGATATTCTCCAAAGGAACACCATGCTCAGCAGCGGCAGCCATAAGCTCTGCGGCAAGGGCACACCTTTCCGCGGCATCTCTGGGCAGTCCGCCTTTCGCCAGTGTCAGGGCTATGATCTGCGCGTTATATTTAGCGGCAAGTGGCATAAAAGCGGCTATTCTCTCCGGCTCGGCAGAAGTGGAGTTTATAATGGCCTGGCCTTTATGGACCTTTAATCCCGCTTCCATGGCCTCGGGATTTGTCGTATCAAGGCATAGAGGACAATCCACAACTTCCTGAAGTTTAGTGACTATCCACTCCATCAGGGCAGGCCCATCTTTACGCGCGGGGCCTATATTTATATCCAGGGTGTCCGCGCCCGCCTGGACCTGTTTTAATGCCATATCCCTTATAGGACCAAAATCCCTGTTTCGCATAGCATCACCAAGGATCTTTGTCCTGACATTGATCCTTTCACCGATAACAATCATTATTCCTCCCTTCCAATGAAAAAATCCTTTAGATCCCCAACCCGTCCATTATCCGTTCAACAGCCTTGAATGATAAAGAATCCTTGGGCAATCCAGCCAAAGGCATACCTTTAAGATCAAACTCTTCAACCATTGGGTCATAGGGTATATTACCCAGCCATTCAATATCCAGGCCCTCAATCATGCCTTTCAGATCGTTTTCGGGCGGTTGAGGCCGATGATTGACAGATGAGGATTCATTGTTTTCCCCATGAGCGGGATTCAGATCTGCGGGCACTCTATTCAAAACCAGGCCCTTTTTCTTGATCTGAAGTTTCAGCTCATCACATATATCAAGCACCCTCTTTACCGTTCTCAATCCCCTTTGGGTGGGATCGGAAGTGATAAGAAGGAAGTCGACATCATTTGTAGTCCTTCTGCTTAAATGCTCTAGCCCCGCTTCATTGTCCATAACCACATAAGGATATCCCCGGCCTATCTGCTCAGAATATTTTCTTATGAGATGATTGGCATAACAGTAACATCCGGGGCCTTCCGGACGGCCCATGGTAATCAGATCAAAGCCCTCACCCTCCACCAATGTCTCATGGATTTTATATTCAATATATTGATCCTTGGTCACCCCCACAGGAAGATCCTTGATGCTCTCCAGCGCCTTCTCCCTTAAATGGCCGACTGTCTCCCCTATCTCCAGACCAAGCGCCTCATGCAGGTTTGCGTTGGCGTCCGCATCAACTGCCAAAATCGGGGTTTTACCCTTATCCTTCAAATATCTTATTATCAAGCTGGCAAATGTCGTTTTTCCCGTTCCGCCTTTCCCGGCCAAAGCAATTATATATGTCATGTTATTTCACCTATCGATCTTATTATCTCCGGGATTACCTCTTCTTTGTTAACGGCCATTATGTGTATGCCGTCACAAATTCCTTCTTCCATAATGGTCCTTGCCATCCTTACTGCTATCTCCAGGCCTTTATTAAGGTATGCCCCCTTTGATACGGTTTCCATTTCATCAATCAAGGCCTGCGGCACGAAAACACCCGGCACGTTGTTGTTCAGATAATTGGCCATAGCAGGAGAAGTCAGCAACAAAATCCCTGCCAGTATCTTTACGGGGAATCCTTTGGCAAACTCCATGAATCTCCTAAGATTATCAAGGTCAAAAACAGCCTGTGTCTGAAAAAACTCCGCACCTGCCTCGATCTTTTTTTCAAATTTTAACAACTGGGGCTCCAGAGGATCTGCCGAAGGCGTAGCAATTGCCCCCACACAAAAGGCCATAGCCCCCTCCAGGGCATTTCCCCCGAAATCTTTACCGGACTCAAACTCCCTGATCATACGAATCAACTGTACAGAATCCAGATCAAAAACCTGTTTTGCCTGGGGTTGGTCACCCAATAATACAGAATCCCCTGTCAGGCAAAGCACATTATTTATCCCCCTGGAGGAGGCAAATAATAACTCCGAGCCGAGTGCCAACCGGTTTCTGTCCCTGCATGTCATCTGTAAGATAGGTTCTCCGCCGGCCTCTTTTATCAGCAGGCATCCCCCTATAGAAGGATAACGCATAACCGACTTCTGATTGTCGGTGACATTGATCCCGTCTACCAAGTCCTTGAGAATGGAAATATGTTTATAAAATGCGTCGAGATTGGTCCCCTTTGGAGGACCGATTTCGGCAGAAATAATAAACTTCTTTGTGGTCAAGGCCTTCTCAAATTTTCCATTCCCATTTAACATGCACCCATTAAGCCCCTCAATCACCAACTACTTGTATTATTTTGGCTGCTTAAAAACGCTAACTTCTTTTCCCTGCACAACCCCTATTCTTCTCTTTTCAATACCAATTTTCGAGGACTCTGGCTTTTTGAATTATCACGAGGCTGAATGATTTTTTTAAATTCTTTAATCCTGCCCTGCCTTTTAAGGGTATTATAGATTTCCACCCAAACACATTCCCTTTCAGAATCGATTTCACACTTTCCCCTATCCATGCCACCGCAAGGCCCGTTTAAAAGGCCTTTCGGACATCTTGTTACAGGGCAAAGGCCGCCGGTAATATTAAGGATACAGTCACCGCACTGAGTACATGTTTCGGAAAATCTTCCCCATCTTTCAATACTCCCTAAAAATAACGTGTCAACAGCCGTAAATACAGGCCGTTCCGATAATGACGCCAAAGCCTGAGAACCCGCGCCACAGCTCAATGAAAGGACTGCGTCAACCTTTTCAATTTCTTTATGAGCGTTCCTGAGCTCTTTTTTTATTTCCAGCAGGTGACAGGCTGTTTCCACAATACAGTATCCTGTAATCTGTTTACCGAATGACTCAAGATCCTTTTTCATCTGGAGGACCTCTTTCTCTCCTCCAGTCTGACAGAGACTTGCACACAAATTACAGCCTACAAGGAAGATCCTCTGATATCCTTTTAGTGCATCAAGGATATGATCAAATGGTTTTTGTTTCGAAATAATCACTAATCTTTGAGCTTATTTAGCCCCCTCTTACCTCAAAAATGATTCATATGCCTTAAAATCCATCAAGCGGTTTAAATCCTCGGAAGGATCTTTTCGGATGAGAATCAACCAGCCACGTTCGTAAGGTTCCTTATTTATGAGATCCGGTTTTTTTTCCAAATCCTTGTTCACGTCGATGATTAAGCCCGAAATCGGAGATTTCAGATCAGAAATGGCCTTTGCTGTTTCGATAACCGCAAACCTTTCTCCCGCTTTAATCTGCTTACCCGTATCGGGGAGTTCCACCAAAAGGATTTCCCCCATATCTGATTGAGCGTGCTTTGTAAGACCTATTTTTATCCGGTCACCTTCTACCTTTAACCAGATATGCTCGCTTGTATATAAAAGATCTTCAGGAATTGACATTTTATTTCACCAGATCCAGCATCTCCGCACGCGTTGTCTTATTTGTTCTGAACGCCCCTCTTACCGCAGAGGTAATCACATGAGCATTGGGTTTTTTTACGCCACGCATAGACATACATAGGTGTTCAGCCTTTATTACCACCATTGCCCCCAGGGGCTTTATCCCCTCTGTAATGAGATCAACAAGCTCTTTCGTCAGGCGTTCCTGGACTTGTGGTCTATTGGCAAGGGCTTCCAACGCCCTGGCTAATTTGCTAATACCCACAATCCTTCCATTATATGGTATATATGCAATATGAGCTTCCCCCATAAAAGGAAGCAAATGATGCTCACATATAGAATAGAATGGAAGGCCCTTGACCAGGACCATCTCATCGTAGCTCTCACCTTCAATGGGTTTGATGATCGTTGTCGGGTCCATCTCCAGCCCTCTGAAAATCTCATTATACAACAAGGCCACTCTTTTTGGTGTCTGCTGAACACCAGGGCGATCTTTTATTCCGAGACCATCGAGAACCAACTTTATGCCGTTTTCTATTTTGTCAAGGTCCATTTAGTTTCCGGTTTCAAGTTTGGACATTAATTTTTTAATAATCTCTTCCATCTGCTCCATAACTTCCGGTGACTGCATATAAGGCGACCTGCCCTCACGGTCGGCATCCATCAGACGTGTGTCAAAAGGTAAAAAACCTAATAATTCATAATCCTGTAATGTCGAAAGAATAAACTCCCTGTCCTTATCCCCTTTTACCTTGTTTGCCACCACAAAATGTTTGGAAATACCCAGATCCTTCGCCAAGGCATTAACCCTCTGGGCTGTCTCGATACTTCTCATGCCAGGTTCTACGACAGAAATCAAAGCTCCGACTGAACGGGCCGTTCCCCGGCTCAGATGTTCTATTCCGGCTTCCATATCTATTATAAGGGCTTCCCCTTCTTTGAGAAGCAGGTAATCAATCAGACGCTTAACCATTACATTCTCCGCACAGTAACATCCGCTTCCACCTTTTTTGCAGCTCCCTAAAGTCAAAACCTTAACCTTATCTATTTTGAGGCTAAAGCGGTCCGGAATGTCCGACACATATGGATTCAATTTAAAAAAAGTTCCTCTTTCTCCCGGCTTGGCGCCCGTGCGTTCCTCAATTAAATCATCCATTGCAATAAGAGGCTTCGTGTTTGAAACCAGGTCAGCAGACACCCCCAGAGCCGCGCAAAGATTGGAATCCGGGTCAGCGTCAACCGCAACTACCTCGTATCCCATATTCGATAAACTCCGGGCCAAAAGCGCACTAAATGTGGTTTTACCCACACCTCCCTTTCCCGAAACTGCAAATTTCACTTTGAGGGCTCCTTTCCAAAATTAATAATCAATTATAGAATAGATTGCAGATTATACATGATAACCTAAACGTCGAGAAATTTCCAAAGCGGCCTGCTTTAATATAGGAATAATCGAGTTTTTGATACGCTCCTCAGACATCCTTAGTGTCGGCCCTGATACAGTAATCCCGGCTACCACACTGTTTGTGTAATCCCAAACCGGACAGGCAACACATTTAACTTCCTCTTCAAATTCCTCATTATCAATGGCATAACCATTTTGAGCCACCTTTTCCAGGTGTGACATAAATTCATTTTCGTCCGTTATTGTTTTTTGTGTAAAGGCTTTGAGTCCTTTCTCCACAACCAACTTTTTGATTTCCTCCTTGGATTTAAAGGCCATTTGCACCTTGCCCACAGCAGTGCAATGTACCGGAACCCTTTTGCCGATCATTGGAACGATCCTTACCGGATGGGTGGTTTCTACCATATCCACATAAACAATTTCTCCATCCTCATAAACAGACAGATAAGCCGTTTCCGATGTCTGTTTCACCAGGTTGTCCAGTATCCCATGGGCCTGATTAACAAGTCCCATCCGCCTTAAAAAGGCCTGCCCTAATTCGAATGTTTTCATCCCCAATCTGTAATTACCTGTTTTCTCATTCTGTTCGACATACCCCCGGCACTGCAGTGTTGAAAGCAGCCGGAATATATTATTTTTTGGCAATCCCAACTTAACGCTCAGGCATGTTACACCCTGCTCCGCATCGTCTCCCAGAAAAATTTCGAGGATGTCCAGAGCATGAGACACAGAATGGATAATATATTCAGATGAGTCTTTTTTGGTAATCTTTACCATAACGGCAATCTCTATTAAGTGCCTAAAGTTTCAGGTGCCTAAGGTTAAGAATCCATTCACACAGACGTTAAAACTCCAAAAACATAAACCTGTTATTTCTCAAATTATTTTCTTCGCGCCGTTGTGAATTAGTGGTTTAAATATTGAGGG
>JBLIRS010000149.1:0-8091 GCA_049472415.1 bacterium
TGCTTAATTTCATTAAATTTTTCTTTTTTTTCTGTCTCTCTTTGCTCTAGAATGTCATCAAAGTTTATGTTTAGAACATTGTAAAATTCCCTATCAGAGATGAATCCTTTGAATTTCATTATTTCTTCCAGTTGTTTTATATCCTCAGAGACACCCTTCATCTCTCTGATCAGTTCCGATGCATCATCCTTATTTTTTATCATTAAACCTATCTTTTCGGATACCACATTTTTTTTATGTCTTAGTTCTTCTATTTTTCTTAGTATTTCGCGTCTTTCCTCGTCATTCTGCGTAAATGCATCCAGGTCTATATCAGCCCCTCGCAGATCTATCTTCTTTTTGATAAACTCAAAATTTTCCCTTATATATCTCTTGTCTAACAAAGCTCTCTTCCTCTTCGAAAATTTAAAAAATAAAATTGGGATACAAGATTATCACCGGATCTTTTATCTGTCAATCTTCTACCATCTGTATCTTTGTGCCGAATTTGAAACCTTGAGCTGTGTCCTTAAACTCTCAATACGGTTCTTTAGTATATCGTTCTCCGGATCATTCTTTAGCATATCTTCGTATAAGCTCAAGCTCTTGGACAAATTCCCCTGGCTTGCATAGCAATCTGCCATGGTCTTCTTTATGATTAATCTTTCGGCTTCTTCCTTCGATAATTCAAGGGCTTTATTTAAATGTTCTATTGACTCGGAAAACATATTTTCTAAACAATAAAGTTCTCCTATTCTTTGATGCACATTAATTTTCATATCAGAATCAGGATATTTATCAAGGAAAAGCTCAAATTCTGTGATCGCCTGTTTAAAATCTTCAAGATATGCATAAATTTCAGCTATATTATACTGCGCTTCGGGCGCCAGGGAATGATCAGGAAAAAGCTTTAAAAATATTTGATATTCTGTAATAGACTGAAATTCCTCTGAAAGAAACTCAAACAGAATCTTTGCTATCTTCATTTGGGCGATCGGCGCATATTCACTTTTTGGATGATTATTGACCAATCGACGATAATCATAGAGCGCCTGGACATATTCGTTTAAATAAAGATAATGTATATCGCCGATCCATAGGTTTGCCTCCGGACAGGAAGGATGATCCGGATATAAATTAACAAATTTTTCAAATACTTCAAGGGCTTTTACATATTTCCCATTCCTCCAGAGTTCTATAGCATAATTAAAGAGACTATCCGCTTTTCTTTTTCCAAAACAACCGATTATAAGGAAAAGTATCAGAAAAAATAGAATGCGTCTATTCTTTTTCATCTCCAGATTCAGGTCTCTCCTCCAGACATGCCACTCCAACAACTCTATTATCGTCTTCATCAAGGGCTACCAGCTTCACTCCCTGTGTATACCTGCCCAGAGAGCGTATTCCTTTTACGGGTACCCAAATCACGTTTCCGGATGAAGTTATAAGCATGATCGTATCTGTCTCTCCTGCTGTTTTTATACCGACAACAAGGCCTTTTTCCTTTTTTATATGTATATTTTTTAATCCCTTTCCACCGCGTTTTTGTAATCGGTATAAAGATAATGAACTTAATTTACCATATCCTTTCTCAGTCACAGTAAGAAGGGAGTCCCCTTCGACTACGGTCTGCATATCAACAACTTCATCATCGGTATCTAAAATAATCCCTCTCACTCCTTGACAGCGCCTTCCCATTGGTCTGATTTCTGTTTCATTAAAATGTATTGCCTTTCCTTTTCTTGTTCCCAATATTATATGCTTATTACCGTCGGTCATCTTAACGGATATCAGTCGATCCTCTGCTTCTAATTCAATACCTATGGTTCCTTGCATACAAAGACCCCTTGTCGTCTGATACTCGCTTACTTTGCTTTTCTTAACCTTCCCCTTTTTGGTTGCCATAATGAGATAATGGCCTTCGTCAAATTCCTTGAATGTAAAAATGGCCGTAATCCTTTCATCATTAGCGATAGGCAGGAGATTTACAAGGGGCTTTCCCTTTGATTGGCGCATAACTTCGGGTATATCATAGACCTTTAACCAGTAAAAACGTCCTGAATCCGTAAAGAAAAATATATAGTGGTGAGTGGTGGTTACAAATATATGTTCGGGAAAATCCTCTTCCACCGTAGTGACACCTTTAACTCCATATCCTCTTCTTTTTTGTATTCTATAATTATCCAGGGATGAAGTCTTTGCATATCCACGATGAGTAATAACAACCACAACATCCTTATCCTGGATCATATCTTCATAGTCTATTTCATCTTCATGAGGTATAATCTTGCTAAGACGCGGTTGATCATAAGTCTTTTTGATTTCAAGGAGTTCTTTCTTAATTACATCCATTAGAAGCTCGTTGCTGGCTAGAATGGATTCGAGTTCCTTTATTAAGCTATAAAGGTCTTCCAAATCCTTTTCTATTTTTTCTCTTTCCAGGCCTGTCAATCTTTGAAGCCTCATATTAAGAATGGCATTTGCCTGTATCTCTGAAAGATTAAAGTTAGCGGTTAGCTTTTCTTTTGCTTCTTCTGGAGAAGCAGAAGATCTTATCAGATTAACGATCTCATCAATATTGTCTATTGCTATCTTTAACCCTTCAAGTATATGTGCCTTTTCTTTTGCTTCTTTGAGTTCAAATCTTGTCCGGCGTGTAACAATTTCCCTTCTATGCTCTAAAAATAGAATTAAAAGGTTTTTTATATTCAATATTTTGGGTTTATTATTAACCAAGGCTAACATTATGATTCCAAAACTAACCTGCATTTGGGTATGTTTATATAATTGATTCATAATTACCTTGGCTATCTTATTTTTCTTTAATTCCATAACGATTCGCATACCTTCTCTATCCGACTCGTCTCTTATATCGTGGATACCCTCCAGCTTACCTTCGTTCACCAGATCAGCAATCTTTTCTATAAGCCTTGATTTATTCACTTGATAAGGCAGCTCTTTTACTATTATGCTTTCTTTTTCTTTCTTTTCTTCAATCTCTACCTCACATCTGGCCCTGATCTGAATGATTCCTCTTCCTGTTCGATATGCATCTATAATACCCTCTTTACCATAAATAAAAGCACCCGTTGGGAAATCCGGACCCTTAATATGCTCCATAATGGTATCGATATCCACCTCTGGATGGTCTATCATATGAATAAGTGCATCTATAACCTCTCCGAGATTGTGGGGAGGAATGTTTGTGGACATACCAACAGCAATACCCGCCGAGCCGTTAACTAGAAGATTCGGAATTCTTGCCGGAAGAACAACCGGTTCTGCAAGACTTCCGTCAAAATTGGGTACAAAATCTACTGTATCCTTATCCAGATCCACAAGCATGTTTTCGCTGATCCTTGCAAGACGAATCTCGGTATATCTCATTGCTGCTGGTGAATCGCCATCCACTGAGCCAAAATTACCCTGACCATCAATCAGGGGTATCCTCATAGAGAAATCCTGCACCATCCTTGTTATACTATCATAAAGAGCGGTATCTCCATGGGGATGATATTTTCCCAGAACCTCACCTACAATCCTTGCTGATTTTTTATAAGACCTGTTCCAAGAGAGTCCCAGTTCGTGCATACCATACAATATACGACGATGAACTGGTTTTAGGCCATCCCTGACGTCGGGTAAAGCCCTCCCTATAATTACGCTCATGGCATAATCAAGATAAGATGTTCTCATCTCATCTTCAATATCTACCGGAATATTTTTCTGTTCTGCTATCATATGGAATTAACTTTCTTAATATATTTAATATGTCAATTAAATATCCAGATTTTTTACCTCAAGTGCATTTTCCTGAATAAATTTTCTTCTTGGATCAACCTGATCCCCCATTAAAACGGTAAAAATTTCGTCTGCCTCAATGGCATCCTCTATTTTTACCTGTAAAAGTGTTCTACTGTCAGGATTCATTGTTGTTTCCCATAATTGATCGGGATTCATCTCACCTAGCCCTTTATATCTCTGTATGTTTGCCCCTTTTTTAGCAAGTTCAATAATAAATTTTGCCAATTCCGGAAGTTTTTCTATGATAAATTCCTGATTTGATTTCTTTATCAAATACGGGGGAAGGCCAAGAATACTGACCTTCTTAGCCAGATTATATATCAATCGAAATTCGGGAGAGCTAAGAAATTCTGTATCCAGTACGAAAATATTGCTCCCTTTTTTATTTTTAGATTCTATGACAATCTCAAAGCAATCGTGTTCCTTATCGGATTCCTTCCTGATTTCAAGAAAGGCTCCATTTTCCGTTTTTCTTGCTTGTGCAAGTGAACTTATTTGATCAATTATATGCTCTACCTTATCATCTGTTTTTAGAGCTTCGACATCCAGGTCTTCCATATCCAGTATAAGGCGAATAATTTCAGTATCAAAGCCTATTCGTCCCAATTTTTCAATCTGATCCTCCAGATCAATAAGATTCTTAATAACATTGACGAGATTATCTCCTTCTACAATCGAAGAATTCTTATCAAGGGAATAAACCTCTATATTTTTTATCCCTGTTTTGAGAATTACATCGTGCATTTGATAATCATCCTTGGCATAAGTCTCCTGTTTTCCGATCTTGATTTTGTAAAGAGGCGGTTGAGCAATATAGAGATATCCTCTTTCAACAACTTCCGGCATCTGACGAAAGAAAAATGTCAAAAGCAGTGTCCTGATATGTGCCCCATCAACATCTGCATCCGTCATTATTATAATTTTTTTATATCTGATCTTATCCACATCGAACTCGGATTCACCTATACCTGTTCCGAGAGCAGTTATAATAGTTTTTACTTCATCATTTGCAAGCATCTTATCAAACCTGGCCTTTTCAACATTCAGTATCTTGCCCTTAAGAGGAAGGATTGCTTGAAACCTCCTATCTCTCCCCTGCTTAGCAGATCCACCTGCCGAATCTCCCTCTACAAGATATATCTCACACACCCCCGGATCCACCTCAGAGCAATCCGCCAGTTTACCAGGTAAAGAGTGAGAATTTAGAGCCCCCTTTCTTCTTGTTAATTCCCTTGCTTTCCTGGCTGCCTCTCTAGCTCTTGAGGCTGATATCAGCTTCTCTATAATCTTTTTAGCTACATTGGGGTTTTCAGATAGGTATGTCCTAAGTTTATTGTTAACGATGGTTTCTACTATCCCCTTTATCTCACTATTTCCCAGCTTGGTCTTTGTCTGACCCTCAAATTGAGGATTTGGAAGTTTTATGCTAATCACTGCAGTCAGACCTTCCCTAACATCCTCTCCACTAGGTGTTATTTTCACGTTTTTCAACATATTACTTTCCTGGGAATATGTATTTAATGTTCTCGTAAGTGCGGATTTAAAACCTACAAGATGACTCCCACCTTCATGAGTATTAATATTATTGGCATAGGAGAAAATTTGTTCAGAATAACCATCGTTATATTGTAAAGCGATCTCTGTTATGATTGCATCTTTTTCTTGATAAAAATATATGGGACTATCATGAAGAGGATTCTTATTTTTATTTAAATGCTGAACAAATGATACAATTCCTCCCTCATAAAAAAACTGATTTTTCTTTCCTGTTCTTTCATCTTCGATATTTATAGTTAGTCCCTTATTTAAAAAAGATAATTCCCTTAGCCTTGTTGAAAGAATATCAAAACTAAATTCTATCTCACTGAAAATAGTATTATCCGGCAAAAATGTGATTTTTGTTCCCCTTTTCTCTGTAGATCCTGTCTTTTCCAGTTTTGTAACAGGCACACCTCGGTTATATCTTTGATGGTATACTAGGCCATCACGTCTTATTTCGAGATCAAGCCATTCTGAAAGGGCATTAACTACGGATACTCCAACTCCGTGCAATCCGCCTGATACCTTATATGTTTGGTTATCGAATTTACCACCTGCATGTAATTTGGTCATAACGACTTCTGCTGCTGATATTTTCAAATCTTTAAATTCATCAATCGGAATGCCTCTGCCGTTATCTATTACAGTAACAGAATTATCTATATGTAAAATTACAGAAATTTGATCACAAACACCTTCCATCGCTTCATCAATACTATTATCTGTTAGTTCATATACAAGATGATGCAAGCCTTGTGATGAAGTATTTCCAATATACATAGATGGTCTTTTTCTGACGGGATCTAGTCCTTCAAGAACCTTTATGCTCTCAGATGTATATTCTTTTTTCATATATCCTAATCCTAAAGTATTAAAATAAATTTATAAATATATTTAATAGTATTAATAAATGTTATTAAATTTTGGGAATATTAAACAAAATATATTGTTTTTTCTTAATAAACTTGTGTTAATAAGTTCCTATTCTTTCTATGGAAAAAATGTGGATAAGTTTAAATTTAAAAAAATTTTATTTAATCAACATTTAAACTTCAAAAAAATCCATACAAAAATCACTTTCTGACCATCTCTATTAATTTATTCACATTTTGTCTTAATTCGAAATTGTTTTCTATTAGATTTTCTATTTTTTCACAAGCATGCATTACTGTTGTATGATCTTTACCTCCAAAAGATTGACCTATCTGGGTTAAAGATTTTTCAGTCAGCTTTCGAGATAAGAACATGCCTATTTGCCTTGGAAAGGCAATATGACGGCTACGTGTTTTCGACTTAAGATCGGATAATTTTATATTATAGAATTTACAGATATTTTTTTGTATATCTTCAATGTATATTATATTTTCCTTTGGATAAAGAATATCTTTTAAGACTTCCTTTGACATTTCTAAATTAATAGTAGATCCGGTAAGCGAGGAAAATGCAATCAATTTAATTAAGCAACCCTCCAATTCCCTGATATTGGATTTAATATTATTGGCAATAAAAAACGCGACATCCGTAGGTAATTCTATATTATTAATTTCTGCTTTTTTAAATAATATAGCTACTTTTGTTTCAAGTTCGGGGGGTTGAATATCTGCGATGAGGCCCCATTCAAATCGGGATCGTAATCTTTCTTCTATTGTTGGTATCTCTTTTGGAGATGAATCACTGGAAATTACAATTTGTTTATGGCTTTCGAAAAGAGAATTAAATGTATGAAAGAATTCCTCTTCAGTTCTTTCTTTTCCTGCTATAAATTGAATATCATCTATTAATAAAATATCAATGCTTCTGTATTTTGATCTAAAAAGATCCATTCTGTCATATCTAATTGAATTAATGAGCTCATTAGTAAATTTTTCTGATTGAATATATAAAACGTTCATATTATCAAAATGTTTTAATATATAATGTCCAATTGCATGTAAAAGATGGGTTTTTCCGAGACCGACACCTCCATATATAAAAAGAGGATTATAAGTTAGGGAAGGATGTTCTGCAACTGCTTTTGACGCAGCATGTGCAAATTGATTACAAGATCCTACTATAAACTTATTAAATGTGTATTTTGGATTTAGATTTACTGAAAAATTAGAATCTTTTTGTTTTAATTGTTCTGAAGTTTTAGTAGGTTCTTCTTTTTTATTCAATAAAAATGATGCGTTATCGTCGTAGCTGGATTCATCAGATATAAAATATTCAATTTCAGTTGCACTGTTTGTAATAGACCTTAGGTTTTCTAAAATCAAATTATGATAATTTTCAAGAAGCCAGGATTTAAAGAATTTATTAGGTACTTCTACCTGAAGAGTTTCACCATCAAAGAATTTAAATTTAGTCGGTCTTAGCCAGGTATTAAAACTATGTTTATTTATCAAGTTTTCAAGACGATTAAGGGTTTTTAACCAAATATCATGCATAATTTATAACTATATGATTTATACAAATTATAAAAAAAAATCAAACGGTTATAAACATATTTATCCACATTTGTGGATAAATATGTTTATAATTATATTTAAAAAATTATAAACATAGAATTCGTAAAAAAATCTAATATTTTAAAATTCTTTCTGAAAGGCAATAAATCGATTTTAAATATTATTATTAAAGTAAAGTTACATCAATTAAAAGCCTTTTAAACATTTACCATTTATAAAAAAATAATTAAATGCATATTAACAAAAAAAGAAAAAAACAAGAAAAGAAAAAACAAAAAATATCCTTAGCATGAACATTATAATATTAAAAATTCATGTTTCG